>JALSHN010000285.1 GCA_026982215.1 Gammaproteobacteria bacterium | reverse complement strand
CATCACCACCACCGAGGGGGCCAATCGCACCCGCTTGTCGCTGCTTTCCCAAGACCGCGGCGGATTTCATCGCCTGTTGGAAGACTATGACCTCCCCGCCATTCGCTTCGGCGAGGAGAACATCCATGTCCTTCATGACGAGCGCGGCAATCCCCTCCACGATATCCGCACCCCGGAGGACAATCGCATCGCCGCCGATTTCATCACCGATTTCATTCGCCGGTTCACCCGTGACGAAGACACCCAGATCCATGCCTCCATCGCCGGCAGCCGCAAGACCATGGGTTACTACCTCGGCTACGCCATGTCCCTGTTCGGCCGGCCCCAAGATGCCCTGTCCCATGTCCTGGTGTCCGAGCCCTTCGAATCCAGTTGGGACTTCTTCTATCCCACGCCGTACAGCCGGGTGATCGAGCTGCGGGACAAGAGCCTGGCCGACACCAAGGATGCCCAAGTCTCTCTGGCCGAGATCCCCTTCGTGCGTCTTCGCCAAGGGCTGGACGAGCGCCTGCTCAACCAAGATGCCCGTTTCTCCGAGGTGGTGGAGGCCGCCAACGCAGCGCTCGCCCCGCCGCAACTCATCATCGACGAACGAAATCTGCAAGTCCGTGCCGGTGGGCGCACCTTTCGACTCTCCCCGGCCGCCCTGGCCCTGCTGCAGGTCTTCGCCCGGCGGACCAAAAACGGCGAGCCTGCGCTCCATGCCCCCAGCAAAGGCGCGCCGGATGTTGAATGGGCCGAACGTTTTCTCGCTGAATACCGCCGCTTGGTGCGGTTGCCGGAGAATCGCGCGAATACCGAACAGGCACTGCGCAGAGGCATGGACGGTGACTATTTCTCACAGCTCAAGAGCCGTCTCAAGCGAGAATTGCGCGAACATCTCGGTCCTGAAGGGACCGCCACCTACGAAATACGCAGCGAGGGTCGGCCGGCGCGTTTCTTCCTCGGTCTCCCTCCCGAGGCGATTCACTTCCAGCGCCTCGATCGTCCCTGCTGAGTCCCGCCCGCCGAGCCCATGGAACCCCTGCCGAGACACCATATGCCCTCCGAAGAGGAGTCCCACCCATGAATCGAAGCACCCCATCCCGTCCCCGCGGCGGCATCCCCGCCGCCGCTGCGCCGCCCGACTGAAAGGGTGACAAGAGACGAAAAGACGAGATCCACGACAAAAAAACGACAGAGCGCACCCCATGACCACCTTGATCAGCTTTCTCGGCCGGGCCCAGGCCGACCCCGAGACCGGCTATCGCACCACCCGTTACCGCTTTCCCGATGGCAGTGAGCAAGACACCCCCTTCTTCGGCCTTGCCCTGCGACAACACCTGCAGGCCGACCGCCTGGTGATCATCGGCACCCCCGGTTCCATGTGGGACGTGCTGGTGGAACACCTCGCCCGCCACCGCCCCGCCGACTACGAAGACCCCCGCCTGGCGCTGCAAGAGGCAGTGGAACGACAAGGCGTGGATGAAGAACTGCTCCATCGCCTACGGCCCCTCATGGCCGAACACATCGGCGTGCCGGTGGAACCGTTGCTCATCGGCTATGGCCGTGACCTGGAAGAACAACAACAACTACTCGACCGCCTGGCCGAGAGCGTCGCCGGCGAAGGGCGCGTCCACTTCGACATCACCCATGGCCTGCGCCACCTGGCCATGCTGGCCCAAGTGGCTGCCCACCTCCTCGAAGCCCTGTCCAGCCGCCTGCGGGTGGAAACCATCTGGTACGGCGCCTTCGAACTCAAAGAAAACGGCACCACCCCCGCCATCCGCCTCGACGGCCTGCTGCGCATCCAGCAATGGATCGACGCTTGGCGGCGCTTCGAGGACGACGGCGACTACCGCGTCTTCGCCGACCTCCTCGAAGGCGAAGGCCTGCCCGCGGAAAAAGTCGCTGCCCTTCGGCGTGCAGCCCACTTCGAGGCCGTTTTCAACCTCCCCGAGGCCCGGCGGCAACTGCTCAACTTCCTTCCTCTGCTCGATCAGCCCCTGCCCGGTGCCGCCCGCCTGTTCGGGCGCCGGCTGCGCGAACGCCTCGACTGGGTTCGCAAAGACGACCTCTACCAACACCAGCGTCGCCTCGCCCAGATGCACTTGCGCAAAGGCGACTACCTGCGT
>JALSHN010000284.1 GCA_026982215.1 Gammaproteobacteria bacterium | reverse complement strand
GTTCTCGTAGTGGTTGCGGGCTCGGTGGAGGCAGTGGCGGTAGGCCTGGTCGATGTCCATGGGGTCTGATCAATCCCACTCGTCGTTCATTTTTAGGGGTTGTTTGTGGTCGTGATCCCACTTGAGTCCCTGAGATTTCCCATGACTGCCCAGATTTCAGGGACAGTGCTCACTGTGGATTCCCCTCCAGCAACGGGCTGCGGGCGTGTTCGTCCACCGGTTCGAGGAGCCCGGCGTCCTTCTTGCCGTCGATGCCCATTTGCTTGAAGCGCTGCGCCGAGGGGAGCAGTCGGCTGTTGTAGGACCCCACGGCCTTGTTGTAGGCCTCCACCGAGCCATCCAGGTGTTTGCCCACCTTGGCCAGGTGTTGGGCGAAGATGGCCAGGCGTTCGTAGAGCTGGGAGCCCTCTTTGCGGATCGCCTCGGCGTTGCGGGTCAGGGCCTCTTGCTGCCAGCCGAAGGCCACCGCCCGCAACAGGGCCACCAGGGTGGTGGGGGTGGCGAGAATGATGCGCTGTTGCAGGGCGTCCTCCAATAGACCGGGGTCGCGTTCCAGGGCGGCGGTGAGGAATTGCTCGCCGGGGATGAACAGCACCACGAAGTCGATGCTGCCGTCGAAGCGGCTCCAATAGGCCTTGCCGGCCAGTTCCTTCACCCGTTCGCGGACCTTGCGGGCGTGGCGCTCCAGGGCGGCCTCGCGTTCGCCCTCGTCGTGGGCCTCCACCGCGGTGAGATAGGCGTCCAGCGGGGTCTTGGCGTCCACGATGATCTTCCGCTCATTGGGGAGCTGGACGATCATGTCGGGGCGCAGCCGTCCGCCTTCGCCATCGTCGGTCTGCACCTGTTCCTGGAAGTCCACGTGGTCCACCAGCCCGGCCAGTTCCACCAGCCGGTGGAGGGTGATCTCGCCCCACTGGCCGCGGACCTCGGGACGGCGCAGGGCCTGGACCAGGTTGCGGGTCTCCCGTTGCAGCCGTTGTTCGGCCTCCACCAGGTGCTTGAGTTGTTGGTCCAGGGCGCCGAAGGCGCGGCTGCGCTCCTTTTCCAGTTCCTGGAGCTGGCGGGCGGTCTTGTCCAGGGCCTCGCGGATGGGCTGGACCAGACTCTCCACGCCCTTTTCTTTCTTTTCCAGCTCGCTGCGGGCGGCCTCGTGGAGGCGCTTGAGTTGTTCCTGGGCGAGTTTGAGGAAGGATTCGTTGTTCTTGGAGAGGGCGTCCTGGGAGAGGGCGGCGAAGGCCTCTCGGAGCTGCTCCCGTTCCTTGTCGATGCTCTCCTTGAGGGCGGCCAGGGCCTGATCCTTGGCCTTGATGGCCTCGGCGTGGGCGCGGCGCTCGGCCTCCAGGGCGAGCCGGTGCTGTTCTTTCAGGGTGGCGATCTCCGCCTGGTGGTGACGGCGTTCGTCTTCCTGGGCGCGGGCCTCGGCCGCGAGGGCGGCCTGGTGTTCACGTTGCAGGGCCTCGCGTTCCTTCTCCTGCAGGGCCTGGGCCTGGTGCAGGGCGGCCAGGGCCTGATCCCGTTCCCGTTGCAGCTCGGTAAGGCGGGTGTGGAGACGGCGATTGGTGAACAGGTGGGCGACGAGGGCGCCGATGGCGGCGCCGACGACGAGGCCGATGAGCAGGTCGATGGGGTTCATGGCAACAGCTCCAGCAACTCCAGGGGGTGGTGCAACAGATGATGGGCGCCCCAGTCCTGGGGACGGTCGTCCTCGGCCAGATAGCCCCATAGGGCCACGGCGGCGGGCATGCCGGCGGCGCGGGCGGCCTGGATGTCCCGGGGGGCGTCGCCCAGGTAGAGGCAGTGGCGGTTTTCCATGCCGGCTTGGTGGCAGGCATGGTGGAGGGGGGCGGGGTGGGGTTTGGCGTGGGGGCAGGTGTCGCCGCTGACGATGACGGCGGCGCGCCGCTCCAGTCCCATCGCCGCCATCAGGGGCTCGGTGAGCCAGCCCGGTTTGTTGGTGACCACCCCCCAGGGCAGGCCGCGGCCTTCCAGTTCGCTCAGCAGCTCATTCATGCCAGGGAACAGACGGGTGTTCTCGCCCAGGTGGGCCTGGTAGTGGTCCAGCAGCCGTTGCCGCAGTCGCTGGAAATCCTCCCCTTCGGACTGGGGGAAGCCCAAG
>JALSHN010000283.1 GCA_026982215.1 Gammaproteobacteria bacterium | reverse complement strand
ATGGCCAGCGCCCGCGTTCGCGTCATCGGCGGCAATTTCGTCATCGCCCGTCCGGTGGGAGTTCGCCAAGGCGTGGACCTGGAACACACCGGCGAAGTACGCCGCGTGGACCACGAAGCCATCCGGCGTGCCCTGGACGAAGACCACGTGGTGCTGCTCTCCCCCCTGGGCTATTCCCCCACCGGCGAGGTCTTCAACCTGCGCGCCGAGGAGGTCGCCACCGCGGTGGCCGTGGCCCTCAAGGCGGACAAATATCTCTGCCTGACCCCGGAACCCCTGCCTCGCGACAGCGCAGGGCGGCCGTTGCACCAACTGGGGCTGGAGGCAGCCGCCCGCTGGTTGGAGAGCGATGTGCCTGCCACACCCGGGCAACGGGCCCATTTGCACGCCGCGCTCTATGCCTGCCGCCACGGGGTCCAACGCGCCCACCTGTTGGAGCTGGAACAAGACGGCGCACTGCTGCTGGAGCTGTTCACCCACGAGGGAGTGGGCACCCTGATCACCGGAGAGCCACTGGAAAGCATCCGCCGGGCCGGCATCGACGACATCGGCGGCCTGCTGGCCCTGCTGGAACCCCTGGAGGCCGCCGGGATCCTGGTGCGCCGGTCACGCGAGCGGCTGGAGCGAGAGATCGATCACTTCACCCTGGCCGAACTGGACGGCCGCCTCATCGCCTGCGCCGCCCTCTATCCCGACCCTGCCAGTCGCAGCGGCGAACTGGCCTGCCTGGCGGTGGCTCCGGAGTTCCGCCGCCAGGGCTGGGCCGAGCGCCTGTTGCACGCAGTGGAACGCCAGGCACGCGAGCTGGGACTCACCCGCCTGTTCGTGCTCACTACCCGGGCGGAACACTGGTTTCGCGAACGCGGCTTCCAGCCCGCCGGGGTAGAGGACCTCCCCATCCAGCGCCAGGCCCTCTACAACTGGCAACGCAACAGCAAGGTCTTCATCAAGCCACTGGAGCCCTAGCCACTTGCCTAGCGACGCCCCCCTCCGTTGGCTGACCGCCGGCCTCGCCGCCCTCCTCGCCCTGCCGGCCTGGGGTGCCCGCTACGCCCACCCCGACCGCTCCTGGTTCACCCTCGAAGGCCCCCATTTCCTGGTTCACTACCCCGCCGGCCTGGACGCGCAGGCGCGACGCTTCCTCGACGCTGCCGAGCGCCAACGGCGGGAAATCGAGACCCGATTCGACTGGCGACCGCGCGAAAAGACCGCCATCGTCGTCACCGACTACAGCGACTACGCCAACGGCTGGGCCACCCCGCTGCCACGCAACCGCATCTTGGTGCACCTCGCCCGCCCCGATGACATCCTCGGACTGGAAGACTTCGGCGACTGGCCCGAGTTACTCATCCGCCACGAATACGTCCACACCGTGCACCTGGACAAAGTGGCCGACTTCTCCCGCGACCTGCGAGGCCTTCTCGGACGGAACCCCCTGCTGTTCCCCAACCTCTACCAGCCCCGCTGGATCACCGAAGGCATTGCCACCGACCTGGAAAGCAAAGACCACGGTCGAGGCCAGAGCAGCTACTTCCGTGCCCTGATGCGCCTGGAGGCCCGAAACGGCCCCAAGTCCTACCGACAGCTGGCCCAGCCCTTCGCTTCCTGGCCCGGTGGCGCCGCCCCTTACCTCTATGGCGTGGAGATGGTGCGCCACCTGCGCCGGCATCACGGCGAAGCAGCCATCCAGGCCCTCATCGAACGCACCAGCGCCCAACCCCTGCCCTTCCTGGTGGGACTCAATTTCCGCCCCAGTTTCGGCCACGACCTGGCCACCCTGTGGAACGAATTCAGCCTCGAGATCCAGCGGCGCAGCGCACGAGAGACCCAGGCCGTGTACCGCGCCGGCCACGTCGCCGGCACACGCCTCACCGAATGGGGATTCTTCACCGGCCAACCCCGGGTGGGGGAAGACGGGCTATGGCTGATCCGCGACGACCAGATCCGCCCCAAGACCCTGATGCACCGCGATCGCCAGGGGCGCTGGCGTGCGGTGGCCGAGGTCTACGGGCGGGTACGGCTGGACGTCCACCCTCAGGCCGGCGTCCTGGTGAGCCAGCTCACCGTGGGCGATTCGGTGCTGCTGCACCAGGACCTGTTCCACCTCAGCCCACAAGGG
>JALSHN010000282.1 GCA_026982215.1 Gammaproteobacteria bacterium | reverse complement strand
TCTCAGGGGACGGTTAGAATGACCAGTTTCCGTTCCATCTTCACAAGAAAGACGAGGAGCCCTACCCCATGTCGTCCATGGCCGATAGAGACGGCGTCATCTGGTTCGATGGCGAGCTCATTCCTTGGCGTGAGGCCAAGGTCCATGTCCTGACTCACACCCTGCATTACGGAATGGGAGTATTCGAGGGCGTGCGCGCCTATGAAACCCCGCGCGGCACGGCCATTTTCCGCCTCCAGGCCCACACCGACCGCCTGTTCCGCTCCGCCCACATCCTGGGCATGAAGCTGCCCTACGACAAGGAACAGGTGAACGAGGCCACCCGGGCGGCGGTGCGGGAGAACGGTCTCAGGTCGGCCTATATCCGTCCCATGGCCTTCTACGGTGCCGAGGGGATGGGCCTGCGGGCCGACAATTTGCGGGTGCATCTGATGATCGCCGCCTGGGAGTGGGGCAGCTATTTGGGGGATGAGGGTCTGGAACGGGGCATCCGGGTGCGGACCTCGTCGTTTTCCCGCCATCACGTCAATGTCGCCATGTGCAAGGCCAAGGCCAACGGTCACTACATCAACTCCATGCTGGCCCTGCAAGAGGCCCTCTCTTGCGGTTACGACGAGGCCTTGTTGTTGGATACCGAGGGCTACGTGGCCGAGGGCAGCGGCGAGAACGTGTTCATCGTCCGTGATGGGGTGATCTACACCCCCGATCTCACCTCGGCCCTGGATGGCATCACCCGGGCCACCCTGTTCACCCTCGCCGAGGAGGAGGGTATCGAGATCCGCGAGAAGCGCATCACCCGCGATGAGGTCTACATTGCCGACGAGGCCTTCTTCTCCGGTACCGCCGCCGAGGTGACGCCCATCCGCGAGGTGGATGGCCGAGTGATCGGCGACGGTCACCGCGGCCCGATCACCGAGCGCCTGCAGCAGCGCTATTTCGATCTGGTCCACGGCCGCGACGAGCGCCATCCCCAATGGCTGGACTACGTCTGATCGCCCGTTGAGCAGGCGTTTCCTCATCGTCGGACCGGCCTGGGTGGGGGACATGGTGATGGCCCAGGCCCTGTTCCGCCACTTGGCAGGCCGCCACTCCGGGGCGGTGATCGATGTGGTCGCCCCGGGATGGACCGTTCCCTTGCTCTCGCGGATGCCCGAGGTGCGCCGGGCCATCGAGATGCCCTTGGGGCACGGGCAATTGGGCCTGGGGGTGCGCCGGCGTTTGGGGCGGTCGTTGCGGGGTGAGGGATATGATCGGGCCATCTGCCTGCCCATCACCTGGAAATCGGCCCTGGTGCCATTCCATGCCCGCATTCCCCGGCGCAGTGGCTTTTTGGGCGAGCAGCGCTGGTTTTTGCTGAATGACATCCGTTCCCTGAAGAAGGCCCCGGCCACCATGGCGGCCCGCTATGTCTGGTTGGGGTTGGAGCCGGGGGAGGTCCTGCCCGACCCCCTCCCCCGCCCCCGCCTGCGGGTGGATGCCGAGGGACGAAAAGCCACGTTGGTGCGCCTCGGTCTCAGCGGTGAGCATCCCATCCTTGCCCTTTGTCCAGGCGCGGAATACGGGCCGGCCAAGCGTTGGCCGGCGGCCCATTTCGCGGCGGTGGCCGGGAGGTGGTTGGCGGAGGGAGGGCAGGTGTGGGTTTTCGGCGGAGACAAGGATCGTGAGATCGGGGCCGCCATCGCGGCGCACGCCCCTGGGGTGGTGAACCTGGCCGGGCGCACCTCACTCACCGAGGCCATCGACCTGTTGTCGCTGAGCGAGGTGGTGGTGAGCAACGATTCCGGCCTGATGCATGTGGCCGCCGCCCTAGATCGCCCCCTGGTGGCTGTCTATGGCTCCTCCACCCCCGATTACACCCCGCCTTTGACGCCGTTGGCGGAGACGGTGTCGTTGAATCTGCCCTGCAGCCCCTGTTTCCAGCGGCAATGTCCCCAAGGACATACCCGCTGCCTCGTCGATCTCGCCCCGGAGGAGGTCACTGCTGCCGTGGTACAGGCCAGGGGGCGTGGGTGCAGACGGTGAAGACCGAATGGCGGATGGGGGCGATGCCATCGCTCAGCGCGTGGTTGCAGGGGGCCGCGTTGCTCTTTCCCATGGTCCATCCCGTGGTGCGTCACGGCGGTGGT
>JALSHN010000281.1 GCA_026982215.1 Gammaproteobacteria bacterium | reverse complement strand
CGAAGGGGCGCAGCGGCAGGGCGATGGGGGGAAGTTGTGCCACAGGGGCCGGTTCGCGGCAGGCGGTGCCTTGTTCGTAGGGAATGCGTAGGAAACGGTGCAGGGGGGCTAGGTGGCGGGCCCGGGTGTGGATGCGGTTGATGCCGAACAAGAGGTAGAGGAGGGTGCCGGCGATGGGCAGCAGCAGGCACAGGCCGATCCATCCCAAGGCGGCGCGCGGGTCGCGTTTGTAGAGCAGGGCGTGAATGATCGCCGGCGGGGCGAGAAGCAAATGGAGGAGGCCCCACCCGAGGGAGGTCTCGCCCATGGGGGGGTCAGGCGCGGCCGACGTTGGCGTCGTTGGGGGTGTGGTAGAAATCGCTTTCTTCGGCGGACTGGCGCACTTCTTCCATGAGCTTGCGCAACCGGAGTTCGGCGGTGGCGTATTCGCCGCAGTCGGGGCAGGCGGGGTCGTCGCAGGGTTGGTGGGC
The DNA here is from genome assembly GCA_026982215.1 of Gammaproteobacteria bacterium. GTDB lineage: Bacteria > Pseudomonadota > Gammaproteobacteria > S012-40 > S012-40 > S140-43. Next base: position 1,662 of record JALSHN010000281.1, on the reverse strand, counting down.
ATAGAGCCAATAATGCACCGCGCCGGCGATGAGGCCGGAGGCGATCTCCCACACGTCGGCCTCGGGGTGTTGATCCATGATCCGGTTGGCCAGCTCGACCACCTGGTCGGCGGTGAGGTCGAAGACGGTGTGTCGTTGGCTCATGGCGTTTTTCCTGTGACTCGCTCGGGGAGCATAGTGTGCAAGATTGGGGCCTTGCTGGGAAGGGCGGGAAGTTGGATTTTGAATGTGTTTTATCTGCGGATAAAAGAAGATTATTTTTGCCGGGGAGGAGGGTTTTGTCGGGAACGGGTTTTTCCTCGCCGTTGTCTGCTATGGATGTCCACACAGCCGCCCGCCGGGCTTGTCGGAAACGGGTTGTCTTTGGGCAAAGGTGTAGTAAATCAACTGACTTGTGCAAAAAGGGCTTGTCAGACAAGTCTTACAACGGTATATAGATGCCACCCATGCAGCAGGAGCGATCGATGGAAGAACTGACCCCCCGCCAAGCGGAAGTACTTGCCTTCATTCGGGAGACCATCAAGGAAACCGGCGCCCCGCCCACGCGTGCGGAGATTGCCTACGTTTTCGGTTTCAGCTCGGTGAACGCCGCCGAAGGGCATCTGAAAAACCTGGAGCGGAAAGGGTATATCGAGCTGATCCCGGGTACCGCCCGTGGTATTCGCCTCACTGAGCCCCGCGGCCTGCCTCTGGTGGGCAAGGTGGCCGCGGGGATGCCCATTTTGTCGGAGGAGCATGTGGAGGCCCGTTATCCGCTGGAGGGCGACCTTTTCCAACCGGAGGCCGATTTTCTGCTGCGGGTGAAAGGGGACAGCATGAAAGAGGCTGGCATCCTCGATGGGGATCTGGTGGCGGTGCATCACAATCCCCGTGTGCGCAGCGGGAATATCGTGGTGGCCCGCCTGGATGGTGAGGTGACGGTGAAGCGCCTGCGTCGTGAGGGCGGCAAGGTGCATCTGTTGCCGGAGAACCCCGACTATGAGCCCTTGGTGGTGGATCCCCGCAAGCAGGATTTCGTCATCGAGGGACAGGTGGTCGGGGTGTTGCGCGGGGCACAGCCCTTGTAACAACCAGTACGGGGTTTCCTCTGGCCGGTGTGGAAACCGGCGGCGGTTCGGGGCGGTCTCTCCAGGTGGGGGGACCGCCCCGACGCGTTTGAAGCGGGGAGATTGGTATACTGCCCTGTCGAAGTGAGAAGGGTCGGCTATGATCGCACGCTGGTTGCCGTTGATTCCCGCCATGTTGTGGCTCGCGGCCTGTGGCGGTGGTGCGCCTGGCGAGATCGTGGAAGACGCCGGGTCGTTGCCCATGCCGCCGCGCGGTCCGGTGGCCGATGTGGAGGCAGTGGACACGGTGGTGGTGGCCGGGAACGGCCGTGGCGAGCTGGTCATGGCCTGGAGCACCGGGGAGGCCTTGGGTGTCGCGGCCTTCCGTGAGCCCATTTGGCAGGATCCGCCCTTGATCCTCGGGGAGAGGGGGGCATTGCATGAGAGTACCTTGGTGCTGGGGGTGCTGGATGCGAATCGGCGTCTGTTATTGAGCCAGGGCGAGGAGGTGCGTAGTTATCGTCCTGATGACACGGTGGATTGGGCGGAGCAGCTCATCAGTGATATGTGGTTTTTCGTCCCGGCCTTCGGTTGGAATGAGGCCTGGGCGGTGTAT
>JALSHN010000280.1 GCA_026982215.1 Gammaproteobacteria bacterium | reverse complement strand
TCCGATCTCAACCCGGTGGCGGTGATGATCAACAAGGCCATGATCGAGATCCCGCCCAGGTTCGCCGGTCGCGCGCCGGTGGGACCGATCCCCGAAGGCGAAAAGCAGAAGAAGATGATGGACACCTGGCCCGGCGCCACCGGCCTGGCCGAGGATGTGCGCCGCTACGGCCACTGGATGCGCGAAGAGGCCGAGAGGCGCATCGGCCACCTCTATCCCAAGGTGAAGATCACCCCGGAGATGGTCGCCGAGCGGCCTGACCTCAAGCCCTACGAGGGGCAGGAGCTGACCGTCATCGCCTGGCTCTGGGCACGCACGGTCAAGAGCCCCAACCCGGCCTTTTCTCATGTGGATGTGCCGCTGGCATCCAGCTTCGTACTCTCCAGCAAGAAGGGCAAGGAAGCCTGGGTGGAGCCGATCGTGGAGGGCGACAGCTACCGGTTCGAAGTGCGGGTGGGCAAGCCGCCGGCGGAGGCGAAGAAGGGTACCAAGCTGGGCCGCGGGGCCAATTTTCGCTGCCTGCTTTCGGGAAGCCCGATAGAGCCGAAGTATATCTATGCCGAAGCCCAGGCAGGTCGAATGGGGCAACGACTCATGGCCATTGTGGCTGAGGGGAATCGAGGCCGAGTGTATCTCGCACCCACGGAGGAACACGAAGCCATCGCCAATCAAGCGCGCCCAGAATGGAAGCCAGAAGTGGAGATGCCCGAAAACCCGCGTTGGTTCTCCCCGCCAATGTATGGAATGGAGACCTACGGCGATCTCTTCACCCCCCGCCAACTGGTGGCGCTAGCCACCTTCTCCGATCTGGTGCAGGAGGCTCGCGCCAGGGTCATCGAAGACGCCCGCAAATCCGGCTGGGATGATGACGGCCATGGCCTTGACGCCAGCGGCACCGGCGCCACCGCCTATGGCGATGCGGTGGCAGTGTATTTGGGATTGGGAATCGGTAGATTAGCAAATAGGCAATCGTCTCTATGCTTTTGGGATACGAAGGGTGCAAACGTACAACAAGTTTTTGCTCGTCAGGCACTCCCCATGACGTGGGATTTTACAGAAGGGAACCCTTTTTCCTCATCGACAGGAAACTTTGAAGGCCAACTGAAATACTTGGCGGGTGTTATTGATAAGGGGCTCCCAGCATCGGCTGTTGCTCACGTTTATCAGTCGGATGCTCAGACTCAGACAAAAAGTCTGAACAAAGTTATATCTACTGATCCCCCATACTATGACAACATCGGTTACGCCGACCTTTCCGACTTTTTTTATGTTTGGATGCGACGCAGCCTGAAGCCCATCTATCCCGGCCTGTTCGCCACATTGGCCGTGCCCAAGACCGAGGAGCTGGTGGCCACACCCTACCGCCACGGCAGCAAGGAGAAAGCCGAGCAATTCTTTCTGGAGGGCATGAAGCAGGCCCTGCACAACCTAGCCGAGCAGGCTCACCCCGCCTTCCCGGTGACCATCTACTATGCCTTCAAGCAGTCGGAGACGAAAGAAGGTAGCACCACCAATACCGGATGGGAAACCTTTCTCGATGCCGTGATCGAGGCAGGTTTTGCAATCGATGGTACTTGGCCAATGCGAACCGAATATACAGGGAACCTGAAAAAATCTGTTAATGCCCTGGCCTCCTCCGTCGTCCTCGTCTGCCGCAAACGCTTGCCCCCCTCCCAGCCCTCCCCCCAGCGGGGGGAGGGTGTGGGTGGGGGAACCATCTCCCGCAAGGACTTCCAGCGCCAGTTGCGCCGCGAGATGCCCGAGGCGCTGGAGGCGATGATCGGCGGCTCAGAAGGCGCCTCGCCCATCGCCCCGGTGGACCTGGCGCAAGCCGCCATCGGCCCCGGCATGGCGATCTTCTCCCGATATGAGGCTGTGCTGAACCAGGACGGTTCGCGTATGACGGTGCACGATGCGCTCATCCTCATCAACCGCGCCATCACCGAGTACCTGGCGCCTGAGTCCGGCAGTTTCGACAACGACACCCAGTTCTGCGCCGCCTGGTTCGAGCAGTACGGCTGGAAGAACGGTCCCTTCGGCGAGGCCGATGTCCTCGCCCGCGCCAAGGGCACCAGCGTGGACGGCGTGGTCGAGGCCGGCGTGCTGGCATCCGGGGCTGGCCGTGTCCGCCT
>JALSHN010000279.1 GCA_026982215.1 Gammaproteobacteria bacterium | reverse complement strand
TCGTGCAGCAGGGCGCGGATTTCGGCCTCGGTGGCCTCGGGGGCGAATTCGATTTGCAAGATGGGGCCGGTGTCGTCGCTTTCGCCCAGGAGTTGGATCTGGCTGGCGGGGTCCTCGGCGGGGATCAAGGGGTAGAGGAGGGCGATGCCGAGGGCGAGGACGGCCGCGGCGGCCAGGGAGGGGAACCAGCGGGGGCGCCGTGGCGGGGTTTGGCGCTCCAGTTCGCGTTGCAGCCGTTTGAGGCCCAGCTCGCCCGGTCCGCTGCCCTGGTGTTCTCGTTGCACGGCTTGACGCAGGTGGCGGAGGAATTCCACTTCGTCACGACAGCGGGGACAGTGGCGGAGGTGTCGTTCCACGTACTGCCGTTGTTCGTCCTCCAGGCTGTGGTTGACGTACCAGGGCAGCAGTTCGTCGGGGTGGTCGTTGGTGGGGTTGTCCATGGGAGGCTCGTGGTCTGGGTTCGTCGTTGGGTCGTCGTTGCGGGGCATGGGGTTCAGTCTCCCAGGTTTTGCAGGCAACGCTTGAGAGCGCGTTTGGCGTAGAGCATGCGGCTTTTGACGGTGCCTTCGGGGCAGCCTTCGATGGCGGCGATGTCGGCATAGCCGAGGTCTTGGTAGAAGGCGAGGTGGATGACCATGCGGTGGGCCTCGCTGAGGCGTTCCAGGCAGTAACGCAACAGGGCGGCGTCGTCGAGCGCGGCCAGGGCCTGGCAGGCGTCGGCTTCGTCCTCGGGCAGAGGGGATTCGCTTTCTTCCAATGGGGTCTGTTGCGGACCGCGGGCGTGGCGACGGCGGGCGTCCAGGCATTTGTGGTGGGCGATACCGAGGATCCAGGTCATGCCGCGCGAGCGGCCGGCGAAGCGGTGGGCCTGTTGCCACAGGGTGAGCATGACGTCGTTGAGGATCTCGACGGCTTCCAGTGGGTCGGGGATGCGTTGCAAGATGAAGGCGTGGATGCGGCCGTGGTGGTCGCGGTAGAGCCGTTCCAGGGCGGCACGTTCCCCTCGGGCGATGCGGCCGAGGAGTCGGGCGACGGGGTCTTCACGCTCGATCATGGGAGGCTCCTGACTCAAGGGGAGGGGTGGAGGGGGCGGGGCGGGCTTTCGGCCAGCAGTCGCCCGTGTTCGTCCAAGGCGCGCAGGCGCCAGAGATAACGCTCGCCGGGCAGGAGGTGGGCGCGGGTATGGGCCGGCAGACGCGCTTCGGTGTCTGGGGCAGGGATCACCAGACCGGTGAGGGGCGGCGCCTGGCCTTCGGCGGCGAGGATCTCGATTTGGTAGAAACGGGCGCCGTCCACGGCCTTCCAGGCGAAGGTGGTACGGGGGCCGAGGGCGGCGCGGGGTGGGGGGGAAAGGATCTCCATCGGTGCCGTGCGTCCGGCGGCGGGGGTGATGAAGTAGCGGAGTACCGGGAGTGGGGTCTCGCTGGCGGGGCGTTGGATGTTCAGTCGCAGGGTGTAGAGGCCGCTGCGCTCGCTGGGGAGGGGCGGGCTGGGGATGTCGATGGTGCCGCCACCGGTGAGATAGCGCCGGATTTGGCTCAGGGGGCGGAAGGTGGGGTCTCCGCGCTGGTCGGGCTCGGCGATTTCCCACTGTGCCCGTAGTTGGCCGCTGCCGCTGAAGGCGATTCGGGCGGTGGCACCGATGGGGGCGCCGATGGGGGCGATTTTGATGGGAGTGGCGTCGTCGAAGCGTAAACTGATGCGGGAGATCCCGAAGGGGGCGGCGCTGCGGCCGGCGAGACGAAGGGTGAGACGGGCCTCGGCGGAGCCGAATCCGTCGTCGAAACGGCGTTGATAATGCAGGGTGGCGTCGCCGTTGAGGGCGGTGAGCAGGGGAATGCGGCTGGGGATGTGGAGCGTCTCGCGGAAGGTGACGGTGTCTTGCGGGCGGGTGGGGTCGAGGGGGAGGCGGCGGCTGAGCGGGCGGTTTTCCGTACCGAGGAGCCGGCCGCCGGTCTGAGGCGGGCGACGGTATTCCCCCTGTTCGGAACGGATTTCTTCGCCGGCGGCGCGCGTCTGTTCCCGGGTGACGGTCCAGGTGATTGTCACGGTGGTGGGGCGGTCCAGGGCGATGGTGTCGCTGTCGGCACTGACGCGCACGTCGGTGATGGCCGCCTGCGCGGGCGGGAGGAGC
>JALSHN010000278.1 GCA_026982215.1 Gammaproteobacteria bacterium | reverse complement strand
TCGCCGCCCTGGCAGCCAATCTGATCGAGGCCGACCGACTGATTCTGCTCACCGACCAGCCAGGCATGTACGACCGCGACCCCCGGCGCCACCCCGACGCCCGCCTGGTACGTGAGGCCCGTGCCGACGACCCCCGTCTGGAGCAATGGGCCCAGGGCGGCTCCGGCGCCCTGGGGCGGGGCGGCATGCTCACCAAGGTCCGCGCTGCCAAGCGGGCCGCCCGATCGGGAACGACTACCGTCATCGCCGACGGTCGGGACTCAGACATCCTCCAACACATCGAGGCAGGCGAGTTCCAGGGCACGGTGATCCATCCCACCCTCGGCCGCCTCAGTGCCCGCAAGCAATGGCTCGCCGGACAGCTCCAGCTGCGCGGCCGCCTGTATCTGGATGAAGGCGCGGTACGCGCCCTGGTGGACCACGGGCGCAGCCTGCTGCCAGTGGGGGTTCTGCGGGTGGAGGGTGACTTCCAGCGGGGCGACGTGGTGGCCTGCATTGCCCCCGATGGCCGTGAGATCGCCCGCGGCCTGGTGAACTACGGTGCCGACGAGGCCCGGCGGATCCACGGCCATGCCAGCGGCGAGATCGAGACGATCCTCGGGTATGTGGACGAGGCGGAACTGATCCACCGCGATGATCTGGTGCTGCTCTAGAAGCCGGCTTTCTCCGCTAGAACGCGACAAGGCCGGCTGGAAGCCGGCCTTGTCGCCTCACCCGGGGAAGCCCCCCGTGGTCACAACTGGCGGATACGCGCGTTGATACGCGATTTGTAACGCGCCGCGGTATTCTTGTGGATCAGGCCCTTGCCCGCCATGCGGTCGATCACCGGCACGGCCTGCTTGAACAGCGCCTGGGCGGCCTCTTTGTCGCCAGCGGCGATGGCCTTGCGCACCTTCTTGATGTAGGTCCGCATCATGGAACGCCGGCTGCGGTTGTGGAGGCGGCGCTTCTCCGCCTGACGAGCGCGTTTACGGGCTTGAGGTGAATTGGCCAAGGAAAGTCACTCCCTAAAAAAATTTCGAAACCGGACACACGAACCAGAAGGCCGGGTAATCTACCCCCAACGGCGGGACCTGTCAACGCGCCGGCGCGATGAGTATCATGTCGCCTCCTCGACAACCCCGACGATTTTCTGGAGAGCCCTTTGCCCCCCAGCCTGTTGCGTTCCACCGCCGTGGTCGGCGCCATGACCCTCCTCTCCCGGGTCTTGGGTTTTCTTCGCGACGTCATTCTCGCTCGGGTATTCGGGGCCGACGGTACCACCGACGCCTTTTTCCTGGTCTTCAAGATCCCCAACTTTCTCCGTCGGCTGTTCGCCGAGGGAGCCTTCTCCCAGGCCTTCGTCCCTGTCTTCACCGAATACAAGGAAAAACGCAGCCCGGCCGAACTGCGCGACCTGCTCGACCACGTCGCCGGTACCCTGGGGGGGGTGCTGTTGGTGGTGACCCTGATTGGGGTGATCGCCGCCCCGGCGCTGGTGATGCTGTTCGGCCCCGGCTTCGCCGACGAACCGCAGCGTTTTACTCTGGCCGAAGAGATGTTGCGTCTCACCTTCCCTTATCTATTGTTCGTCTCCCTCACCGCCCTCTCCGCCGGGATCCTCAACAGCTACGATCGCTTCGCCCTCCCCGCCTTCACCCCGGTGGTCCTCAATCTCTGCCTCATCGCCGCTGCCCTGTGGCTGGCCCCGAAAATGGCGGTACCGGTGGAGGCCCTGGCCTGGGGCGTGCTGGCCGCCGGCGCCCTGCAGCTGCTCATCCAACTGCCCGGTCTCGCCCGTCTCCGGCTCCTGCCCCGTCCCCGCTGGGGATGGCGTCATCCCGGGGTGCGCAAGGTGACCAAATTGATGATCCCCGCCCTGTTCGGCTCCTCGGTGGCCCAGATCAATCTGTTGCTGGACACCGTCATCGCCTCCTTGCTGGTGGCCGGGTCCATCTCCTGGCTCTACTACTCCGACCGTCTGGTGGAACTCCCGCTGGGGCTGCTGGGCATCGCCCTGGCCACGGTGATCCTCCCCCACCTCTCCCGCCACCACGCCGGCGAAGATCAACGGCGTTTCCACGCCACCCTGGACTGGGCCCTGCGTTGGGCAATGCTGGTGGGACTGCCCGCCACTCTGGGGCTGCTGGTCCTCGCCGGCCCCATTCT
>JALSHN010000277.1 GCA_026982215.1 Gammaproteobacteria bacterium | reverse complement strand
CCAGGCCCAGGGCCTGGGCGCGGCGCCGCAGCAGTCCGGGGTCGGCCACCGCCGCCCAAGGCAGGCTTTGGGGCTCCAGGGCCAGGGTCAGGGTGAGGTCGGGGCCGATGCCGGCGGGTTCTCCAGGGGTGATCAGTAGCGGCTTCATGGGTCCAGACGGATCTCGACGTAGGCCTCGTCGCGCAGGCGGCGCAGCCATGCCTCCAGGGCCTCTTGGGCCTTGCGTTGGCGGATGGCCTGGCGGGCCTGACGGCGGCGGAATTCCTCGCTGTCGTCGATCTGGCGGCGGCCGATCACTTGGGCGATGTGCCAGCCGAAGGGGCTCTGGAAGGGGGGGCTGACCTCGCCGGGGCGCAGCCGCTCCATCTCGCGTTCGAATTCGGGGACCAGCTCGCCCGGGGAGACCCAGCCGAGATCGCCCCCTTTGGCGGCGCTGGCGGTGTCTTCGCTGTGTTCCTCGGCCAGGCGGGCGAAGTCTTCGCCCCCTTCGATGCGGGCCTTGAGGCGGCGCAGGCGGGCCTGGACCTCGGCTTCATCGCGCAGTTCGTTGGGTTTGATGAGGATGTGGCGTACGTGGGTCTGGGTGATGGTGTGGCTCTCCGGCGAGCGTTTGCCCAGCAGTTTGATGATGTGGAAGCCGGCGGCGGAGCGCAACGGGCCACGGATCTCGCCGGGTTGCATGCGCACCAGCTCGCGGGCGAACAGGGTGGGGATGCGGCCCAGTTTGCGCCAGCCGAGGTCGCCGCCTTCGAGGGCGTCCTGGGCATCGGATTCGGCGATGGCCAGTTGTTGGAAGTCGGCGCCCTGGCGCAGGCGGGCAATGAGGGACTCGGCCTTCTGGCGGGCCTGTTCGATCTGTTGCGGCGAGGCGGCCTCGGGGACGGAGACGAGGATGTGGGCCAAGTGGTATTCCTCGTCGAGGTTGCCTTGCACGGCCTGGGTGGCGAGGTAGTTGTCCACTTCGCGTTCGCTCACTTGGACGCGGGAGAGGACTTCGCGCCGTTGCAGGCGGGCGATGATCATTTCTTCCTTGATGCTTTGGACGTAGCGGGGGTAGTCGATGCCCTGGGCCACCAGGGTGTCGTGGAGTTGGTCGATGGTCATGCCGTTGTCGCGGGCGATGCGGTTCAAGGTGGCGACCATTTCCGAGTCGGAGACGCGGATGCGCAGTTGTTCGGCCAGTTGCAATTGGAGGCGGCGGACGATCTCCCGTTCCAGGACCTGGCGTTCGAGGACCTTGGGGGGGGGCAGCGGGATGCCGCGGGCGCGCAGTTGCCGGCGGACGTCTTCGATGGCGTCTTGCAGTTCGTTCCAGGTGATGACGTCGTCGTTGACCACGGCGACGATGCGGTCCACCAGGCGGCCGACAGGGGCCTCCTCGGCCGCCTGGGCCAGGCCGAGGGGGGCGAGGAGGATCAGTAACAGGGTGATGAGGCGGGTCATGGGTCGTCGTGTTTCCTTCCGGGGGATGCGGTCTCGGTCTCAGAGGCCGAGTCGTTGTCTCAGGTCGCGGCCGCTGCGCCCCAGGCCGTCCAGTTCCACGGTGAGGGTGAGGCGGTGCACGGGCCGGTCGTCGGTGCCGATGCGGTAGCGGCGGGCGTTCAAGGCCAGGGACCAGCAACAGCTCCGGTAACCGATACCGGCGAGGCTCTCCAGCTCGCGCCGCTCGCTCAGGTCCAGCCGGCTCGCTGCGCCCCATTGCCAGGGGCCGCGGCGCTGCCACAGCCGCAGTTGCAGTTGACCGTTGCCGGCGGCGTATTGGTAGTCGGCCGTGGCGGCCAGGTCGCCGGCGGCATAGTTTACCCCAAAGCGGGCGCGGTCCGGGTCGCGGCCGAGATCGGGGGCGTGGAGTTCGGCATGGGCGCGCAGAGGACCTGGGGTTCGACCACGCCAGAGCAGCACGGGTTCGATCTGACCGACCCGCGCCGGGGTTTCGCCGGGGAGACGCAGGCGCTGGTCGGCGAGTTGGGCCAGGGCGGCCAGGCTGAGGGTCTGGCGGAAGTGGGGGCTGCGGCGGTCGTAGTCAAGCGCGAGGGTGAGGCTGTGGCGGTCACCCACCCGGTCGCCACCGCCATAGCGGGCGCTGGTGAACAGTCGGGCACTGCCCGGGGGGAGGGGGCTGGTGTCCAGACGGGGGAGTGTGTCTTGGGGCCGATAGGG
>JALSHN010000276.1 GCA_026982215.1 Gammaproteobacteria bacterium | reverse complement strand
CGATGGAGGCCGCGCCAGTGCCGGCGTCGATACGCTCCTCCGCCAACCACTGCTCGGATTGGGGATCGAAACGAGCGGCATAGAGCTGATAGAGGCTGATGTCATCGGGACCGCTTGCCTCCCAGACCGCCACTACCGCCCCGGTCCCGGAGACGGCCAAGCGGGGAAAACGACTGTGTTGGGGCATGGACTGGCTGACCACGGTGCCCGCCGGCTCCCAGCCCTTGCCCTCGTCGTAACGGCGGACGACGATGATCTGCTTTCCGGCCTGATATCCCCGCCACAACACCGCCCCTTTCTCACCGGACGCGGCCAGGGTGGGGTCGAAGACGCTGGTGGTCTCGGTCCCGTTCAACTGCTGCGGCCCCGGCCAACCCGGGTCGGGATCGTAACGCCCACCCCACAGGGAAGCACTCCCCTGAGACCACGCCACCAACGCAGTGCCATCGGCCAAGGCAGTCACCGATACCCCATTCACCGTTTCCCCGCTGGTATCCAAACGCACGGCATCCGACCATTGTCCTTGCTCGACGAGATACCCGGCCAACCACACCGAATAATCGCCACTCGCCCCCCGCTGATACCAGATCACCCACACCCGGTTCCCACCGGAGGAGACGGCCAGATTGTAAGGACTGGCCGGCTCACTGAGGGGCAGGGGCTCACCCCACTGCCCGCTTTCGGGGTCGAAGACACTGGCCGTCACCGTGGTGTCACTACCATCCCGCATCAACCACGCCGCCACTCCCACGCCCTCGGGCGTCATGACCAAGCGGGGCTGGAGCACATAGCGGGTATTCTCCCGCGCCATCAGGGCCACCGGCTCGCCCCAGCCCTGGCCGGGGAGAAAACGATTGGCAGAGATGATGTTGTGTTCGGCCCAGATCACCATCGCCCGGCCGCTTTCATCCATGGGCGCCCCCACCACCGCCCTAGCCACCACCACATCCGGCGATCACCAACGCCCCCAACAACAGCGCCAGCCTCCAGTAGAAAACTGGTACGCATTTCCCGACCACCTTCTCGATGCCTCGTGGGGAGCCTCGTTCCATTTCCCTGCTTCGACCCAGGGATTCCCTGTCTCGATTTTCAGTCTAGTCAGCCGATCTCCCCTCCGCATCCGGCTTGAACCCGCCCCAATTCCTGCGTAGAATGCGCGGTCTTTTTCGGCGGCCTGGGCCGCCGTTTCGTTTTTATGCAATGAGGTCAGCATGTTCGAGCCCCGCCCCAGCCCCGTAGTCAGCGCCAAGAACGACATCCTCTCCGGACTCACCGTGGCCCTGGCGCTGGTCCCCGAGGCCGTGGCCTTCGCCTTCGTCGCCCACGTGGATCCACTGGTGGGGCTCTACGCCGCCTTCATGGTCGGACTCATTGCCAGCGTGGCAGGCGGACGGCCGGGGATGATCTCCGGGGCCACCGGGGCCCTGGCGGTGGTGATGGTGGACCTGGTGGTGGAACACGGCATCGAATACCTGTTCGCCACCGTGGTACTGATGGGGGTGATTCAGATCGCCGCCGGGGTGTTGCGTCTGGGCAAATTCATCCGCATGGTGCCCTACCCGGTGATGCTGGGTTTCGTCAACGGCCTGGCCATCGTCATCTTCCTGGCCCAGCTCCAGCATTTCCAGATTACCGGAGAGGACGGCCACAGCCAGTGGATGAGCGGCCCGCCGCTGTGGACCCTGTTGGGGCTGGTGGCCCTGACCATGGCCATCATCTATTTCCTGCCCCGGCTCACTCGCGCCATCCCCGCCTCGCTGGCGGCCATCGTCACCGTCACCCTGCTGGTGTTGGGCCTGGATCTGGATACCCGCACCGTGGGTGATCTGGCCTCCATCGCCGGCGGCCTGCCCGAGTTCCACATCCCTCAGGTACCGCTGAACTGGGAGACGCTGAAGATCGTCCTGCCTTATGCCGTGGTGCTGGCCGCCATCGGCCTCATCGAATCCCTGCTCACCATGACCCTGATCGACGAGATCACCGAGACCCGCGGCCGCGGCAACCGCGAGTGCGTGGGTCAGGGCACGGCCAACCTGGTCACCGGGTTCTTCGGCGGCATGGGCGGTTGCGCCATGATCGGCCAGAGTCTGATCAATATCAGCTCCGGCGGCCGCGGACGGCTCTCCGGGGTGGCGGCGGCGCTGTTCCTGCTCTCCTTCATCCTCTTCGCCGCCGAGCTG
>JALSHN010000275.1 GCA_026982215.1 Gammaproteobacteria bacterium | reverse complement strand
CGCAACAGCAGAGAGACCTGACGGTAGGCCCAGGCCTGCTTGGTGAGGTCGTCGTAGATGATCAGGGCGTCCTGACCACGATCGCGGAAGTACTCGCCCATGGCACAGCCGGCGTAGGGGGCGATGAACTGCATCGCCGCCGGATCGGAGGCGGAGGCGGAGACCACGATGGTGTGCTCCATGGCCCCGTGCTCTTCCAGCTTGCGCACCACGTTGGCCACCGAGGAGGCCTTCTGCCCCACGGCCACGTAGATACACTTAACGCCAGTGCCCTTCTGGTTGATGATGGTATCGATGGCCACCGCGGTCTTACCGGTCTGACGGTCACCGATGATCAGCTCACGCTGACCACGACCGATGGGCACCATGGCATCCACCGCCTTGAGGCCAGTCTGCAGGGGCTGGTCCACCGACTGGCGCTCGATGACGCCGGGGGCAATCTTTTCGATGGGCGAGGTCTCTTTGGCCTCGATGGGACCGCGACCGTCGATGGGGTTGCCCAGGGCGTCCACCACCCGGCCTAGCAAGGCCTCGCCCACCGGCACCTCGAGGATACGGCCGGTACACTTGACGCTGTCACCCTCCGAGATCTTCAGGTAGTCCCCCAGGACCACGCAACCCACGGAGTCGCGCTCCAGGTTCAGCGCCAAGCCGTAGACTCCGCTGGAGAACTCCAGCATTTCCCCGGAGAGGGCGTCGGAGAGGCCGTGGATGCGGGCGATGCCGTCACCGATGCTCACCACGGTGCCTTCCGTGCGCGCCTCCACCACGGGTTCGAAATTTTCTATCTTCTGTTTGATCAGCTCGCTGATCTCGGAAGGACTGAGTTGCATGATCTTTCCCTCTTGAAAAAGGTAAACCTGCTATTGCGCCAGCACGCTCGCCAGGCGATTCAATTCGCCGGCCACCGAGCCGTCGATGACCAAGTCACCGGCACGGATCACCACCCCGCCGATGAGGGCCTCATCCACCTCCACGGACAGATCCACCGCCTTACCCAGGCGCTTCTCCAGCACCTTGGCGATTTTGTCCGCCTGGGCGCGATTCAATTCGAAGGCCGAGGTCAGTTGCACGTCCACCCGACTCTCGGCCTCTGCGCGCAATTGATCGTAGATGTGGGCGATCTCGGGCAGCACTCCCAGGCGCTTGTTCTCCACCAGCAGGCGCACCAGATTCCTGCCCTGCTCGTCGAGCCCCTTGCCGGCCGCCGAGAGGATCAGGTCTTCCAGTTGCTGCGGGGAGACCTTGGGGTTGCCGATGAGCGCGCGCACCTCGGGCAGCGAGACGATACCGGCGAGGAGGGACAGCATCTCCCCCCATTGCTTGAGGCGCTTCTTCTCGCCGGCCAGCTTGAAGACGGCCTGGGCGTAAGGTCTTGCGATAGTCGTTAGCTCCGCCATGGAGTGTGCCCTTCGTGATGAGAGTCAGTGCAGTTGGGTGACCAGATCGTCGATCAGCTTGGCATGGGCCTTGGCATCCACTTCTTTTTTGAGGATGCGGCTGGCGCCGGCCACGGCCAGCTCGGCCACTTGCTGGCGGAGGTGTTCCTTGGCACGGTTCACCTCTTGCTCGATTTCGGCGTTGGCGGCGGCGAGGATGCGGTCCGCCTCACTGCGGGCCTGCTGCTTGGCCTCCTCGACGATCTCGTTGGAACGCTTCTGGGCGCTGGCGATGATTTCGGAGGCCTGCTGCTTGGCCTCTTCGATGACCTCCAGGGCGCGCTTCTGGGCCAGTTCTTGTTCGTGCTTGCCCTTTTCAGCGGCAGCCAGGCCATCGGCGATGCGCTTCTGACGCTCCTCCAGCATCTTGGAGAGCGGGCCCCAGAGGGTCTTGTTGACGAACCAGATGAGTAGAACGAAGGCAACGATCTGCGCCAACAAGGTCACAGTGATGTTCATAATCCTATCCCCTTGATTCTATGGACCTGGGGCGAGGCGCCCCCACGGGCGCCCCACCGGGATCCTTCAGCCTCCGATGGCGGACTGGAGGGCGCCCACGAAGGGGTTGGCGAACAGGAACCACATGGCGAAGGCCAGGATGATGAAGGGGAAGGACTCCATCAGACCGGCGAAGATGAACATGTTGGTCATCAGGGCGGGGCGCATTTCGGGTTGACGGGCGATGCCTTCCAGAGTCTTGGCGCAGATGAGGCCCCAGCCGATGGCCGAACCCAGACCGGCA
>JALSHN010000274.1 GCA_026982215.1 Gammaproteobacteria bacterium | reverse complement strand
CTGGAAGAAGGCCGAGCTGCCCGATCTGGCCACGCGCCTCAAATGGGCCGCGGGGGTCTCCGTGGTCTCCGCAGTGTTGGTGCCGGTGCTGGCGGGACGGTGGTCGTTCATGATCGCCCTCGGGGTGGGGTTGTCGGTGTGGGTGGTGGCCACCATCATCGAGAGTCTGGTTCGGCGGGTGCGCCAGCGCCAGAAGGCCGGTGTCACCGGCCTCCCCGGGGGGTCGCGCAGCTATTACGGCATGCAGCTGGCCCATTTCGGGGTGGCGGTGTTCATCTTCGGAGTCACCATGGTGAGCGCCTATGAGGAGGAACGCGACGTGCGCATGGATATCGGTGACACCGTGGAGGTGGGCGGCTATCAGTTCACCTTCGAAGGGGTGGTCAGCGGCCAAGGTCCCAATTACGACTATCAACGGGGCACTCTCCGCGTCAGCCGGGACGGTCACCCCGTCACCGTGCTCCATCCGGAGAAGCGCGTCTATTGGGCCCAGCCGGGGATGCCGATGACCGAGGCATCGATCGATTCGGGTTTCGTCCGCGACATTTATGCCTCCTTGGGTGAACCCATTGGCGGCGGGGCCTGGAGTGTCCGGGTCTATTACAAGCCCTTCGTCAATTGGATCTGGGGGGGCTGTTTCATCATGGCGCTGGGTGGCATCCTGGCGGTGAGTGACCGGCGCTACCGCATCGCGGTGAAAGAGAAACGCGCGGCACAGGCCCGGGCGGCCACGGCCGGGGAGGGAGCGACGGCGTCATGATGCGCTATTTGCTTCCTCTGGGTGTCTTCATGGCCCTGGTGGCGTTGTTCTGGAAAGGCCTGGGACTCAATCCCACGGAACTGCCCTCGCCGCTCATCGGCAAACCGGCGCCGAGCTTCGAGGTGCCCACCTTGGCCGATCCCTCGAAGACCATCTCCACCGAGGATATGAAGGGCCAGGTGTGGATGCTCAATGTCTGGGCCTCCTGGTGTGCTTCATGCCGCTATGAACACCCGTTGTTCGTGGATCTGGCCCGGGCGGGCGTGGTGCCCATCGTCGGTCTCAATTACAAGGACCAGCGCGCAGAGGCCCTGGCGTGGTTGCGCCAGCTCGGCAACCCCTATGCCGTAGTCGCGGTGGATGCCGACGGTAAGGTGGGTATCGATTATGGTGTCTATGGGGTGCCGGAGACCTACATCATCGATCGAGACGGGATCATCCGCTACAAACACGTGGGCCCGGTGAACCGGGAGGCGTTGCAGGAGAAGATCCTACCGTTGATCAAGGAGCTGCAGGGATGAGATGGCCTGGGTTGTCCATGATGTTGTTGCTTGCTTGGATGGCGTTCGCGCCTGCGGCGGTGGCGGTGGAGTCGCAGTTTTCACTCGATCCCGCTCAGGAGGAGCGTTTCCGCGAACTCGCCAAGGAGTTGCGTTGCCCCAAATGCCAGAATCAGTCGTTGTTCGACTCCGGGGCCGGTGTGGCCGACGATCTGCGCTGGGCGATCATTCGCCAGATCAAGGAGGGCAAGAGCGATGAGGAGATCATCGATTACATGGTGACGCGCTATGGCGATTTCGTGCGCTACCGGCCGGTGTTCGACAACCGCACCTTGATTCTCTGGATCGGGCCGTTCGTGTTGTTGCTCGTGGGGGTGGCCGTGTTGGTTTATCAGATCCGTAAGCGCCGTCGTTTGGTGGAGGAGGCGAAGTTGGATGAGGCTCATCGGGCCCGGGTCGAGGCCCTG
Source organism: Gammaproteobacteria bacterium (assembly GCA_026982215.1). Taxonomy (GTDB): domain Bacteria; phylum Pseudomonadota; class Gammaproteobacteria; order S012-40; family S012-40; genus S140-43. The sequence continues at coordinate 12,971 of JALSHN010000274.1, read as the reverse complement.
TTGCGTGACGGCGGGGAGGAGAGATCGTGACACTTTTCTGGATCGTGGCCGCTGTATTGTTGGCCTTGGCGCTGGCCATCCTGCTGGTGCCCATGTGGCGCTCTCAAAATGCCCGCCCCAAGGGGCCCGAGCGTCGTGACATGAACATCGCCGTCTACCGGAGTCAGCTCAAGGAATTGGAGCGTGACCTGGAAAACGGCATCATCGACGCCGATCAGTTCGAACAGGCCAAGGAAGACCTGGAACGGAGCATGGCCGAGGATGTGTTGCTCGCCGAGGAGGTGCCGGAGACGGGGCGACGTGGCGGTCGCAGTGCGGTGGTGGCGGCCACGGTGGTAGTGGCGCTGTTCATTCCTGCGGTTTCGGTGGGGCTGTATCAGGAAATCGGCGGGGGCCTGGCGGCCATCGATCCCGAGAAGGCGCCGCCGCCGGTGGCCGCAGATGAACATCAGGAGGTGGATATCGAGGCCATGGTGGCTCAGTTGGCCGCGCGCATGGAAGCGAATCCCAATGACATCGAAGGCTGGTTCATGCTCGGCCGCTCTTATCAGTTCCTCAAGCGTTATGAGGATGCCAAGGCGGCCTATGACAACGTCCTGGCGCTGGGCGGGGACAGCAACCCCGATTTTCTCGCCACCTATGCCGATGTGTTGGCGATGCTCAACGATCGCCAGATCGGTGAGGATGCCATGCGTTACATCCACAAGGCCCTGGAGATCGACCCCGATCACGTCAAGGCCTTGTGGCTGGCGGGTACCGCGGGCTTCCAGCAGGGGGACTATGAGCTGACCCTGCGTTACTGGGAGCGGCTGGCCCGGGTGCTGCCGCCGGGCTCGGAAGACGCCAACATCATCCAAAGCAATGTTAATGCCTTGCGTGCTCAGCTGGGCATGGAGCCTCTGCAGTTCGCTGGAGCGGCCGGAGGTGGTGAGGCCCGGGTGAGTGGGGTGGTGGACCTCGATCCCCAGTTGAAGGATCGGGTCTCGCCGGACGACACGGTGTTCATCTTTGCCAGGGCGGTGGATGGGCCGGCGATGCCCTTGGCCATCCTGCGGGTGAAGGTGAGTGACCTGCCGATGCATTTCACCCTTGACGACAGCTTGGCCATGAGCCCCATGGCGCGACTGTCGGCCTTTCCCAAGGTGGTGGTGGGGGCCCGTGTCTCCAAGAGCGGTAACGCCATGCCCAGCAGTGGTGATCTGGAGGGCATGAGTGCCGAGATCCAGGTGGCCGATGCCGCGGAGGTGCGAGTGGTCATCGATCGGGTGATCCCATGAGGTGAATCAGGGGGGCGTGGGCCATGGAGCGGGCGCCTGTGGGCGCCCGTTTTGTCTTGTGTTCGCCGCCGTTGACGGAGAGGACGATAACGTTTAACTTCGTTTTACGTTAAACAATGTCGTCCGCTGTCCGTAAATAGAGAGGAAGCCATCATGTCCAAGCCTATGAAACCGAACGACCCTGCCCGCCGTGCCCGTGCCGCCCGTGATCGGGCCGTGCGCATCGCCATGCGCCGCAAGGAGGAATACATCGGTACCCGGGTACCGCGCGAGCTCAAGGAACGGGTCATCGAACAGGCTGCCCGTGAAGGGGTGCCGGTGTCGTTGCTGGTGCGACGGGTGTTGGAGGAGGCCTTCGGGGTGCCGATGTCCACTGAGGCCCCGTTCCCTCGCCGTGAGGCCGCCTCGATGGGGAATCTGTCGGCGGTGTTGGCTTGGCAATCGGTGGAACTGGCTCAGGCGGCCCAATGTGTTCGTTGTGGTCGTGCGCTGCGGGAAGGGGAGGCGGCATGGCTGGCGCTGGGGGTGGAGCCGGCCCCTTCTCTGGTGTGTGATTCATGCAGACAGGCCATTCGTCCGCCCGCCGGCTGAGTATTCTGGCTGGCGCCTGTCTGGCCATCTCGGTGGCTTGGGCGCAGCCGCCCGCTCCCGCCGAGCCCTCGGACATGCCCGGGGGATTCCCCAGTGAAATCCCTTCCGAGCTGCCCGATGACATGTCCATCGAGCTGCCGACGGAGGTTCCCGGCGACATCCCCATCGAGATCCCGGGTGCGTTGGAATCGTTACCCGGAGGCGTGGAGGGCATGGGTGGCGGGGAGATCGTCGTCCCCGACGTATCCCTCGGGGGGGGGCGGCGTTGGTTGGAGTTCAGCGGTTATTTGAAGAACGAAACCGCCTATCGCTTCGACGAGCCGCGCATTTTCACCAAGATTCGTAATGTCCTCTATCTCGAAGGGTCCCTCAATCTGGGGCGCCGCCTCCGGCTGCATGCCGCGGGATGGGGCTATCGCGATGTCGCCTATGACCTGTTCGACTACGACACCATCGCCGCGCGCGATCGTCGCGACGAGAAGGAACCCCTGGTGTTCATCGAGGACCTCCCCCAGGAGAAGGACTCCGATGTGGTGGATGTGCGGGAGCTCTATCTGGATCTCTATCTGCCGGGGATGGATGTCCGCCTGGGAAGACAGTATGTCATCTGGGGGGTGCTGGAGGGGATCCGGGTGGTGGATGAGATCAATCCAATGGATTTTCGTGAACTGATCCTCCCGGAGCTGTTGGATTATCGCATCCCGTTGTGGAGCGCCAAGGTGGATCTCTATCGCGGTGACAACACCGTGGAGTTGTTGTGGATCCCCGATCTGCGTTTCCACAAGTCGGCACCGCGGGGTTCGGAGTGGGAGTTGTTCCAGATCTTGCCGGCCACCACCCGTCCCAAGTCCTTCGATCCGCGTTTCTCCGAGTGGGGTATCCGTTGGACACGGCCGATGTTTGGGGCCGAGGTGAGCTGGTCCTATTTCTATACCTGGGATGATTTCCCCACCGCCTTCCGTGTCATTTCCGTAGATGACGTCAGTTCCAGCGAACCGGTCAACGACCTGCCCATCTGGCCCACCTACACCCGCATCCACATGTACGGTCTCACCTTCACCCGTGAGATCCGGGGCAACATCCTCAAGGGGGAGCTGGCTTACGTCACCGACAAATATTTCGCCATGATGAACGTGGATGAGGATGGTGACGGTTACATAGATAATGACGGAGTCTTGCAGCGCAACCACATCCGCTGGGGCATCGGTTACGATTTCAGTTGGGGAGGGGCGGATTTTTCCCCCGCCTTCACCCAATGGATCATCCTCGACTACGATCCCTTGATCCTGCAGGACCAGTACGACAGCGCGTTCAATCTGTTCATCCGTAAACCCTTGCGTAAGCGCGCGGCGGTATTCTCCCTGCTCCTCATCCAGCTCATCAATTTCGAGGAGACGCTCATCAAACCCAAGATGACTTTCGATCTGGGCAGCCGATTCCAGGTCAGTGCCGGGGCGGATATCTTCTATGGTCAGAAGACCCAATTCGGGCGTGCCTTCGATCCCAACGCCCCCGGCAATCTCATCGATATCCAACAACGCGCCCGCTTTCTCGGTAACTTCCGTGACAACCGGCGGGTGTTCGTGGAGTTCAAATACTCCTTTTGATCCACAAAAACCAAAAAAGGGATGCGGCGATGTTGAAACGGCTATATGGACTTGGCGTGAATCATCCTTGGCTCACCCTGGTAGGGGTGGCCTTGTTGACGGCGGTGTTCGCCCTCGGCCTGTCGCGGCTGCAGTGGGAGACCGATGCGCGGGTGTATTTCCCCAAGCACCACCCGGCCATCGAATACGACGAGAAGGTGGACGAGTGGTTCGGTATCAAGGATGCCATCGTCATCGCCGTGGTGAATGAGAAAGACACCATTTTCAATGCCGAGACCCTGGCGCGCATCAAACGCATCACCGACAAGATCGCGGCGCTCCCCATGGTGGAGTCCAACCGACCCATCGATGTGGCCTCGCTGTCCACGGCCACCTATTTCTTTGGCACCGAGAGCGAGATCGGCTCCAAACCGTTGATGCCGGAGGTACCCACCACCCCGGAGGCCATCGAGGCCTTGAAAAAACGGGTCTACGACAATGCCGATCTGTTCGTGGGCAATCTGGTGTCTGAGGATGGCACGGCGGCGATGATCCGCGCCAAGATCAAGGAGGGCATCGCCAACCGCTACCAGGCCTACTTCGCCATCAAGGGGATCATCGCCGCCGAGACCGGCGAAGGCGGCGGTTGGTGGCCGGGTGGCCAGGGCGATTGGGAAAAATGGTCGCGCAAGGCGGGGGCCGGGCCGGAGCAGGCCGCCTCAGAGGAGCCGGGTCCGGCGGAGGGGGCGCAGCAATGGCCCGAGAACATGGACGGTGCCTGGCCCGAGAAGGCAGGGGACTGGCCCAGCGACTCGACTGATGGCGCCGACCAGCCCCAGGGGGGGGAGGCGTGGCGTAAGTGGCAGTCCGCCGCTGACCAGGCATCCCCCTCCGATTCCCCTTCGGCACAGAGCGATCAGGCTGATGGGAACGGGGCGGCCCAGTGGGGACGATGGCCAGCAGGGGAGGATGCCCCGGCGGCCTCGGGGGCCGTCGAGGATCGCTTTTATCTCGCCGGCCGACCGGTGGTGGAGGTGCAGTCCGGTCTGCTGGCCCTGGCCGATCTCAACAAAATGGTTCCCGCGGTCCTGATGGCCATGGTGTTGGTCCTCGCCTTGGTGTTCCGCAGTTGGCGCGGGGTGTTGTTGCCCCTGGGGGTGATGAGCGCCGCCATCGTCTGGACCATGGGGCTGATGGGCTGGCTGGGCGTGCCCATGTACACCATCTCCACCATGTTGCCGGTGATTCTGGTGGCGGTGGGTATCGCCGATGCGGTGCATCTGCTCAGCCACTACGGCGATGCCGTGGTACGCGACAAAGACCGCCCGGCCCGCGAGGTGGTTGCGGAGACGGTGTCTCGCCTGGGGGCACCCTTGGTGACCACCTCGGTCACCACCGCCATCGGTTTCGCTGCCCTGCTGTTGGCCGAGATGCCGCCGTTCAAGGTCTTCGGCCTCTTCGCCATGGTGGGCATCCTGTTTTCCTGGTTGATCTCGGTGACGCTGGTTCCGGCGGTGCTCACCCTGTTGCGGCCCCAGGTGTCCGGTTACTACGAGAAGCGCCGTGCCCTGCGGGTGCATGGTGTCACCTCGGGTCCGGCGCGTCACTTGGTGGCTTTGGGGCGTTGGTTGGGCGAGAAGCCCGCCCTGGGGTGGGGGCTCGTCGGAGTGCTTCTGCTCTTCAGCGCCGTCGGCGCCACCCAACTGCGGGTGGATTCCAGTTGGATGGAGGACTTCCCCAAAGACAGCGAGGTCTACCGCTCCAACGCGGTGCTCAACGCCAAGTTCGACGGCACCACCTTCCTCAACGTGGTCATCGAAGGTCGCCAGGCCGGCATCTTCAAGGATCCCGAGCTGCTGCAGCGCATGGAGGCCCTCCAGGCATCGGTGGAACGACTCCCTCAAGTGGGCGGCAGTCTCTCCTTGGTGGACTACTTGAAAAACATGAACAAGAACCTCCACGCCGGCGATCCCGCCTACGACCGCCTCCCCGAGAGCCGGGATCTGGTGGCCGAGTATCTGTTCTTGTTCTCCGTCTCCGGGCGCCCCCAGCTGTTGGATGAGGTGGTGGACTACGACTACCAAAAGGGAGTGATCCGCATCGCCGTCAAGAGCGATCACACTCAGACACTCAAAGAGGTGTTGCAACACGTCCAAGACTTCGTCGCCGAGGAATTCGGCCCGCTGGCGGTCACGGTGAATTATGCCGGCTCGGCCAACAATGCCATTGTCTGGGCGCAGCTGCTCATCGACAGCCAAACCACCGCCATCGTCTTTTCCAAAGTGGCCATCCTGCTCATCGCCTTGGTGCTGTTCCGTCGTCTGCGGGACGGGGTGGCGGTGGTGGCTCCGGTGATCGCTGCCACCCTGGTGGTCTCCGGAGCGGCCGGACTGGCCGGCATCCCCCTGGATGTCTCCACTGCCCTCGCCGCCGGCATTGCCATTGGTGTGGGGGTGGATTACGCGGTCCATTTCATCTACCGCTACCGTCAGGCACGCGCTCAGGGTCTGGATGGAGACGCGGCGGTGGCCGATACCCTATCCAGCGTGGGCCGGGCCATCACCCAGAATGCCCTCATCGTTGCCGTCGGTTTTCTGGTGCTGGCCCTGTCGCAATTCCCGCCCCATCAAAAACTGGGGTATTTCGTCGCCGCCTACATGGCCTTGAGCTGCCTGGCGGCACTGGTGCTGTTGCCACTGGTCTACCACCAGGAGGCGAAGAAAAAGGCATGAACGGCAAGCTCGGCAGCGGTTTCCTCCTGCTCGCCCTGCTCCTTGCAGCCGGTGCGGGGCAGGCGGAGCCGCGTCCGGGCTCCTGGACCTTCTCGCCGGTGTTCGGTATCAGCCAGCCGGCGCTCACCATTCTGCGCCAAGGGGTCTTCCAGGCTCCGTTCCGAGGTCGGGCCCAGATCACCACTACCTTGCCCGAGGACGTTCAAGGCGAGGCCACCTATCCCGAGGTGGACTTCGTGTTCTACAACCCGCTGCCCGATGTGGATCTGGGACCGGAGGCCGGGCTGGAATTCCGCCGTTACGTCAACCCGCGCCACGACTTCGTGCTCGGTATGGCCTCCTGGGAGATCACCACCAAGTCGGCGATCCAAGTGGTCTTTCCCATTCAGGGCAACCTCGACAACCTGGCCGATTACGAGCGCCGCGGCAGCTTCTCCTACACCCAGTACTACCTCGGCTGGCGCAGCTACCTGCGGCCGCGTCCCAAACGCGCCAACCTCTACCTCGACCTCACCCTCCATGAGATCTTCGACGTCGACTACAAAGAAGAAAACGTCTTCTCCTTCCTCAGCGGTCCACCGGCGGGGTTTCGCCGCATTGCCGTCTATCGGGCGCAGACCACCGGCATCCTTGTCATTCAGGCCGGTATCGGCCTGGAGCTGGCGCTCGCCGGCCGCATCGCCCTGGGCATGGAGGCGGCCTATTCCAAGGGATTTCGTCAATCACCCATGAAGGGACTGAGCAAGCGGGACGACTTCAACGACGGTGACCGCATCACCGCCGGCCTCGACCCCCTCGGCACCGACCGTGCCACCGGCAACACCTACTACCTGGACTCCGACGGCGAGACCCAGCAGCCTTTCCTGCTGGACTTCGACGGCTGGAAGGCGCTGATCAAGGTGAGTATCGAGTTTTGAACATGCGCCGTCTGCTCAGCATCCTGATCCTCGCCGCCGCCCTCGTCCCCGCCGTCTGGGCCCAGAGCTCGGTGAGCGATCTGCTGTCCCAAGCCATCGTCGATCTGCGCAAAGGCAAGCTGGACGAGGCGGAGAAGGGATTGCGCTCGGTGCTGGTGATCGATCCCGACAACGCCGAGGCCTATTACCGTCTCGGCCTGCTCCACATCGAACGCCGCCAATGGGACGAGGCCGAAAAACAGCTCAAGAAAAGCACCCGCCTGGCCCCGGACAACATCCGCATCGGTCTCAAACTGGCCGAACTCTACGAGACCCGCGGCAAGCTGGATCTGGCCCAAAAGGAGTACAAACGCCTGCTGGCGGTGGGCAAGAAGGACAAGCGGCTGAAAAAGGTCGAAAAACGCTTGGCCATCTCCACCGGCCGGGAACTGGCCAAAAAGAAGGAATACAATGCTGCCCTGCTGGTGTTCAACGGTCTGCTTTCCGAACACGGTGACGACCCGGAAGTGCTGTTCAACCTCGCCGCCACTTACGTGATGCTCAATCGGGTGGAGGAGGCCAAGCGCACCTTCGAGCGCCTGTTGCAACACCAACCGAAGAACCTTCTCGCCCACTTCAACCTCTCCAACATCTACGAGCGCCGGGGGGATTTGAGCCGCGCCATCGAACACCTGGAAATCATCGATCGCCTGGATGTGAAGGGCCCGGTCACCCAGGTGGCCCGGGAGCGGCTGGGGATCCTGCGCGGGCGGCAGGCGATGCAAAACGGCCAGTGGCGTGTCGCTCTGGAACATTTCCGCACCGTGGTGGAGATGAACCCCAAGAACCAAGAGGCGTGGTTCAACCTGGCGGCCACCCATCTACGCCTGGGGGACCGGGAGAAAGGGGAAGCGGCCTTTCTCAAGGTATTGGAGCTCAATCCCGACAACCATTCCGCCCGCCTCAACCTGGCCGCCTTCTACCTGTCCGTCGGCCAGATCGATCGCGCCATCGAACAACTGCGTTACGTCATCGAGCACGACCAGCGTGGCCGCTATCGTAAAGAGGCCGTGGCCCGCCTCAACACCGTCCACACCACGTTGGCGGAACAAAAACTGCGCGCCGGCCAGATCGAGGAAAGCCTCAAAGAATACGAGAAGGCCCTGGCGGTGGATCCGGGCAACATCCGCGCCTTGTTCAATAAAGGGGTCATTCTGGCGCAGCAAAAACGTCTCGACGAGGCCCTGGAGACTTTCGGGAAAGTAGTGCAACTGGACCCGAAAAATCTCCGTGCCTACCTCAATCTGGCCTATCTCTACGAGCAAAAAAATCAGCTCACCGACGCCTCCCGTCAGTACGAAAAGATCCTCGAAATCGGTGGGCAGGCCAGGGAAGTAGAGATCGCCCGGCAGAAATGGCACATCACCAAGATCAAAGGGCTGTGGCTGGATCGGCGCCTCAATGCCGCCCGCCGTGAGCTGATCGCCTTCCTCGAGAACAACCCCGATGACGTGGAAGCCAACTTCTACTTCGGACTGGTGAACACCAACCTCGGTCATCTGCGCGAGGCCGCTGCCGCCTACCAGACGGTCCTCCAGACCCGGCCGGACAACCATCGGGTACGCCTGTTACTGGGGCAGGTCTACGAGCAGCTCGGCTTGGAAGAACTGGCCGCCGGTGAATACCGTACGGTGATCTTCAGCAGCAAGGACAAGGCCGTCAGCGACGAGGCCGAGCAGCGCCTGGCGGAGGTGGAAAAGCGCCTCAACGGCTTCTCCAACAACCTCGGCTACACCCTGGCCTTCGACAGCAACATCAACTTCAATGATGAAGACCCGCGCCAGGAGCTGCGTTCCGATTTGAGCTTCAGTTTCCTCTACCGCCACAAGATCAACGACAAATGGCGCTTCAACCTGGACATCAGTCCGCGCTATTCCACCTATCACCTGGGGCAGTTCGACTACTTCAATTCCAGCTACAAGGTGGATCTCGACTACGGTCACAGCGGTTCGCAGTGGAGCCTGGGGGTGGATCGTACCACCTTGTCCAACCTGCTCACCGAAGTGGACGTCAGCCACACCGAATCGCTGCGTCTCGAACGCAGCGTACGCCGTTATCTCCCGGCGCTGTTCGGTCTCAGTCCCAGCCCGGAGAAAGATGCCAAAGTGGCCACCGCCCTCTCGGCGCAGTTATCGGTGAGTTATCTTTCCTCGTTCGGACCGGCGGCGTTGGACATCGTCACCCCCACCGTCACCGGCAACTTCTCACAGGGGCTGCGTGGTGGGGTCACCCTCAGCCTTGGTGCGGGTTTTTCCGCCCGGCGTAACCTGGTCCAGCGGCAGAACTTCCAGACCATCCGCATCACTGACCCGCTTTCCGGCCAGGAAGACACTGTAGAGCTGCTCACCTTCGACTCGCGGGACTATGAATACAACAGCATCTTCCTCACCACCTCCGCCACCAAGGTCCTCTCCCCGGGGTTGACGCTGACCCTGGGGGGGCAGGGAAATTACCTGGCCTACATCAACGTCGATTCGGGCTCATGGCTGAATGGTGGACAAGAGCGGCGCAACAACCTCAACCTCAGTCTCTTCGGCCGCCTCTCTTATCAGTTCTACAAGGACCTGCAGTTCTACCTCTCGGCCAACGCGCAGAAAAACTTCTCCTCGCTGCCGGTAAGCAAGGCCACCCAACAGACGGTGGAAGACTCGGTACGCAACTTCCAGAGCACCGCCCTGGGCAACTACACCCGTTTCACCCTCACCTCGGGGATGCAGATGCGGTTCTGAGTCAATCGTTCAAATGATTGAAGGCCGACACCGCCCACAGGGTGGTGGCCACGGCGAAGGCCCCTACCACGGCGAAGGCCAGTCCCAGCGAGACCTCGCCACCGGCCACCAGCAAGGCGCGGATCCCCGAGACGGCGTATTCGATGGGATTGATGGCGCTCAGCCAGCGGATCCAGTCGGGCATCATCGCTGTGGGTACCAGGGCCGAAGAAAAGAACATCAGCGGCAGAGTCATCATGTTACCCATCACCACCAGGGGTTCCTCGCGTTGCAGCAACATCGCCAGGCCGTTGGAGAGACTGGCGAAACCCACTGCCAGTAACAAAATGAGCGCAAACGCGCCAAAGAATCCCACTAAAGAGCCGTCAAGGTGGGCTCCATAGGCCCAGCCCGCCACCAACACTAACAGGCACTGAACCACCACCTGGGCCGCCGAATGCAGTACCCGGCTCAAGACGATGGCGGTGCGCGACACCGGTGAGACCAGCATCTTGTCCACCACGCCCGCATCGATCTCGCGCAGCAGGCTCACTCCCGACCAGGACGAGCCGAACAGCACCGTCATCACCAGCACCCCTGGCAGCAGGAAGTCGATGTAACTGGGGGTGGGAAAGCCGGGCAACTGAGCGAAGGAAGAGAACAAGGCGCCGAAGATGAACAGCCACAACAGCGGTTGGATCAGGCCGAACAGCGACCACAATGGCATGCGCAGATTGATGCGCAGGTATTTCTGAAACAGAAACCAAGTATCCGCCAACAACGCACTCACGCTTCGTCCTCCCCCTTTTTCTGCCACTTGCCACGCCATGGGTGATTTTCACCCGAGGCAGGCCAATCCTTGGCCTCTTTCGGCCACTCACCGCTCTCTTCCGGCCACTTCCGCGACCCTTCCGCCGGCGCATTCTCTGCCGTGGGGGAGGTCTGACGCCCCCAGGCGCGGCCACCGTCTTGGCCATCCACTTCCTCCGCGGGGGGCTCACGGCCGGAGCCGGTCGGTGTCGCTCCTTGTCCAGCCCGCCAGCCACTCCCACCGTCCCCCGCGGCCTCCTCTCCGCTGCCCGTCTGCCAGCGGTGCCAGTCCGCTTCGTCGCCCGCTTCCTCGTCTTCCCGTTGTTGCCACTGCTTGCCCCAGGCACCGCCGCCCCCCTTGCCGGCCCACTTTTTCCACCACGGCTCGGCTGCCTCCTCGACGCCGCCCTGGAGCGAGGCTCCGGTGTAATGGAGAAAGACATCGTCCAATGTGGGCCGGGACAGGGAAATGCCCCTCACCTCGAGCCCCTGGGCCCGGGCACTCTCCATGATCAACGGAATGGCGTGGCTGGCATCCGGAAGATAGAGATGGAGCTTGTCGCCCTCCCAGATCTGCCGTTGGATCCGTAACCGGGGCGCCAATGTCTCCAGCCAGTCCTGGGCCGAGATGCCCGGAGGGAACTCGATGGTCAACGAATCGCCACCCAATTGCGCCTTGAGACGCTCGGGTTCATCCACTACCTTCACCTCCCCTTGGTGCATGATGGCCACCCGGTGGGCCAGGTCATCGGCCTCCTCCAGGTAATGGGTGGTGAGCAGGATGGTCAGTGCCTCTTCCCGGTTGAGACGGTGGATGAGCCTCCACAGGGCACGGCGGCTGGCGGTGTCCAGCCCCAGGGTCGGTTCGTCCAGGAACAGCACCTGAGGGCGGTGGATCAGGGCGGTGGCGATATCCAATTTGCGCTGCATGCCCCCCGAGTAAGTGCTCACCGGCCGATCCAGGGCGTCCGCGAGATCGAATTGCCGCGCCAGTTCCTCCACCCGGGCGGTGATCTCCCGGCCCGGGAGATGGTACAGCCGACCCTGGAGGACCAGGTTTTCCCGTCCGGTGAGAAAGAAATCCACCCCGGTGGACTGGGCCACGTAACCGATGGAACGGCGTACCGTCCCCGGTTCACGGTCCACGTCGTGACCAGCCACCCGGATGGTGCCGTCGTCGAAGCCGGAGAGGGTGGTGCAGGCGCGGATGGTGGTGGTCTTGCCGGCCCCGTTGGGGCCCAGTAGGGCGAGCAGTTCCCCGGCCTCGACCTTGAGGTCCACCCCGCGCACCGCCTGGGTCCCGCCAGGAAATGTCTTCTTCAATCCCTTTATCTCAATCATCATCTCTCCTCGGGTGGCGCCACGAATGGCGCGCTATTTTACACAGCCCATGCCGCGACGGCTGCCATGGCCGAGGCTGCAATCGCCCGCGTTGACACCCTTTCCCCCGCTGCCGTAGATTTGCACCCATCGCGACGTTTCGCTGCAAAAGAACGACGAGGGGGGAGAATCTTGGCGAGGATGTGGCCGCGAGCCATCGGAGGGGCCGCCGTGCTGCTGGCGGCGCTGGCCTATGCCGATGGTTGGGATCCCCGCAGTCAGGCACCCAACGTCTTCACCGACACCCCCGATGCCCTCGGTGTCGGCGGCATCGCCAACACCCGCCACAACCTCACCATGGCCTACAACAGCCAGCGCGGCTTCATGGACGACTACCGCAACAATTACGTAGAGATCTGCGTCTACTGTCACACCCCCCACGGCGCCAACAGCACCACCAGCGCCCCGTTGTGGAACCGTACCGTGGTGCAGCGGGAGTATCAGCTCTACCAGTCCACATGGTGGGATCGCGGCCTGACCCAGTCCCAGCCCGGCCCCAACTCGCTCACCTGTCTCTCTTGTCACGATGGTTTCACCGCCATCGACTCGGTGATCAACATGCCCACCCGTTCCACCGGGGCCTACGCCGGCTACAAGGCCAGCCAGGAGACCGGCATCGACCCCACGTGGCTCGATTCCTGGAGTGGTGCCGGGGCGGGGCATGTCGGCCTCAGCACCGGCTCGGGTGGCGGCGCCAGCCCCTGTGTGGCCTGCCACAACGCCCCCACACCCACGCTCACCGCCCAGGATTTCGGTGTCTTCGTCATCGGGGCCGATTTCGACCCCGGCGCCCAGTTCCAGCCGGGGGCCGACTACCTTGCCGACGATCATCCCGTCGGCGTGGCCTATCCCTCGGGTGAGTTGTTGGCCACCGCCGATTACAACGAACCGACGGTGAAACAGGCGCGGATCGCCTTTTTCGATCGCGACG
>JALSHN010000273.1 GCA_026982215.1 Gammaproteobacteria bacterium | reverse complement strand
CGAAAAATCGATCTTACCGATACTGCAGTGGATGATACCCGCCTTGTCGGTTCGATAACGCACCTGGCCGGCCTTGGCATTCTTCACCGCCGCGGCCACGTCGGGAGTGACGGTACCCACCTTGGGGTTGGGCATCAGGCCGCGGGGGCCGAGGATCTGTCCCAGGGCACCCACCACCCGCATGGCGTCAGGGGCGGCGATGACCACATCGAAGTCCAGATTGCCGCCCTTGATGGATTCCGCCAGGTCCTCCATCCCCACCACGTCGGCCCCGGCCTCCTTGGCGGCCTCGGCCGCGGGACCTTGGGCGAACACTGCCACCCGCACGGTCTTACCGGTCCCATGGGGCAGCACGGTGGAACCACGAACCACCTGATCCGACTTGCGCGGATCGACCCCCAGATTCACCGCCACATCTACGGATTCGACGAACTTGGCCGGCGGCACCTCCTTGAGCAGCTGGATGGCTTCGTCCACCGGATACACCTTGCCCGGCTCCAGCTTCTCGCGAATGATCTTGAAGCGTTTGCTCAGCTTGGCCATCTCACACCCCCTCCACGGCAACGCCCATGGAACGCGCGGTACCGGCGATACTGCGCACTGCCGCGTCCATGTCGGCTGCGGTGAGATCCGGCTCCTTGATCTTGGCGATCTCCTCGAGCTGCTCGCGGGTGATGGTACCCACGGTCTCCCGCCCGGGGGCATTGGCGCCGCTGGCCAACCCCAAGGCCTTCTTGATGAGCACCGAGGCCGGCGGGGTCTTGGTGACGAAGGTAAAACTGCGGTCGTTGTAGACGGTGATGATCACCGGGATGGGCAGACCGGGCTCCAGGTTCTGCGTCTGGGCATTGAACGCCTTGCAGAACTCCATGATGTTGACCCCGTGCTGACCCAGCGCCGGACCCACCGGCGGGCTGGGGTTGGCCTGGCCGGCCTTCACCTGCAGCTTGATATAAGCCTGAACTTTCTTAGCCATCTCTCAACTCCTCAAACCGGGTCCCAGCGCCTCTCGGCTCCCCGGCGGTTTATGCCTTCTCCACTTGGGAGAACTCCAGCTCCACCGGCGTGGAACGCCCGAAAATGGACACCGAGACCCGCAAGCGGCTCTTGTCGTAGTCCACTTCTTCCACCACGCCGTCGAAATCGTTGAACGGTCCCTCGATGATGCGCACCACCTCGCCGGGCTCGAACAGGATCTTGGGCCGCGGCTTCTCCGCCCCTTCCTGGACCCGATTGAGGATCACCTCCACCTCGCGATCACTGATGGGGGCAGGACGATCGGAGGTTCCACCAATGAATCCCAGCACCTTGGGCGCGCTCTTCACCAGATGCCAGGTGTCTTCATCCATCTCCATCTGCACCAGGACGTAGCCGGGGAAGAACTTCCGCTCGCTCCGACGCTTCTGGCCATCGCGCATCTCGATGACCTCCTCGGTGGGCACCAACACCTCACCGAACTTGTCTTCCATCCCGCTGTGGCGGATACGCTCCTCCAGCGAGCGCTTGACCTGGTTCTCGAATCCGGAATAGGTCTGCACCACATACCAGCGTTTAGCCACGTCGCACCTTCCCTTAGATATGCGTGAGGGCCTTCACCGCCCACAGCAGCAGCATGTCCAACAACCACAGCAGGATACCCACCACGAACACCATCACCATGACGATGAGGGTGGTCTGCAAGGTTTCTTTGCGATTGGGCCAGACGACCTTGCGCGCCTCGGTACGCGCCTCCCCCAGGAAAGCGAGGCCGGCACGCCCCAGCTCGGTGGTCGCCGCGATCCCCACGGAGACCCCCACCGCCACCAGCATGCCCACCACACGCACCAGCTGCGACTGATCCGCAAAATAATAAAAGGCCCCGATCGCCCCCACGAGAACCAACAGGGCCACCGCGAGCTTCAGCTTGTCTGCCATGCACTGCCGCCGTTAACGAAAAATGGCAGGCCAGGAGGGAATCGAACCCCCAACCTGCGGTTTTGGAGACCGCCGCTCTGCCAATTGAGCTACTGGCCTAGAAACCTCAAACTGGCCGCGCGGAAATACCGCGCGGCCAGTTCGTTCTCGATCACTCGATGATTTTGCTGACCACGCCGGCGCCCACGGTGCGCCCGCCCTCGCGGATCGCAAAACGCAAACCCTCTTCCATCGCAATCGGCGCAATCAAACTCACCGTCATCGCCACATTG
>JALSHN010000272.1 GCA_026982215.1 Gammaproteobacteria bacterium | reverse complement strand
ACCCCCCCCGCCGTCCTCGCTGACGCCTGTCTGGAGGCCATCCCTGACCGCGAACGCCTGCGTACCCTGCTCACCGGCCTCGGAGCCAGCGACGCCCCCGCTCCGCCCCAGGTCCGCCTCGGCGAAGAAGATCTCGACGACCCCCGCCTCGGCCCCTACCTGCGCCACATCCTCCAGGGACGCACCCCGGGGCGGGCCTTGAGCGTAGAGACCCCCTTCCCCCCCGAGGCCCTGTTCCGTGACCCAGAAGACCCCCACCGGCGGGCCCGCGCCCTGATCCGCTGGCTGGACAAACGCCTCCAGGCCGACCCCCTGGGCAGCCAGGACCGCGCCACCCTGCGCCTCGGCCATGCCAACGAACGCCCGCAGAGCGTCGAATCGGCCCTGCAATGGTTGCTGCGGCGCACCCCCTGGCTCCCGGTGGAGGGCACCCTCCAGCCCCCCGCCACCTGCTTCCAGGAACTCGACCCCCGCCAACACGAACTCCAAAGCGCCCTTCCCGTCGTCACCCCGCCGCTACCCAGCGCCGTCGCCCGCTACCTCGGCGTCAAAGACCGATTGAGTGACCAAGACCTGCTGTCCCACCTGCGCGAGCTGGCCGCCGGGGAACACCGCCCCGATCCCGCACGACTCGCCCGACTCTACCGCCACCTGGGCGATCACGGCGAAACGGCCCTCGCCGCCCTGCGCGAAGAACCCCTCATCCACCTGCCCGACAGCGGGCGCTGGCTGCGGGCCACAGAAACCGTGTGGGAAGACGCCGGCGACCTCCTCGGCCCGGGTCCCTGGCTCGCCCCCCACTATCCCCCCGACCTCAAAGACCTGTTCCTCGCCGCCGGCAGCGCCGAACGCCCCACCCTCGCCGCCCACATCCAGGCCTGGCTGGACCTGCCCCGCCGCTCACTCCCCCCCGACGCCCTGCGTCAGGCCCTCGCCCGTCTCTACCCCCGGCTGGCCCAAGCGGCCCGTCGCGACGAACTGCGTCCCGAAGAAATCCAACGCCTGCGGCAACAAGCCCGCCTGCTGGACCGCAACGGCCGCCTGCGCCCGGCCGGCGAACTCCACCTCGACGACGACCCCGACCTCGCCCGCCTGTTTCCCGAGGCCCACGGCGACCTCGTCTGGCTGCCCGAAGACCAACCCCCCGCCACCCTCCGGCCGCTGCTGGAACTCTTCCCCGTTCCCCGCCTCAGCCAACGAGTGGAGATCCGCCTCCTCGGCCCCGTCAGCGACCAAGACCCCACCCCGCCGCCGCGCCTATTTCCCCGGCCCGCCCGTCGCCTGCTGGCCTGGATGCTCCACAGCGAATACCCCGAGCTCTACCGGGCCGCCGAGGAAGACGGCCGTCTGGCCAACCTCCTGGGCGCCCGGCTCCTCACTCTCCCCCGGCTGGAACTGGAGGCCCACTGGCCCATCCACGGCAGCCGCCCGCTCCCCCGCCGCCACATCCACTGGGACAGCGCCGGCGGGCGGCTGCTGATCGAACGCCACGCCACCATGGAAGACCTGCGTGACGAACTGGCCGAACAGCTGGCCCGCCACCTCGCCCCAGGCAGCCACAGCAGCCAACTGGCCGACACCCTGCACCGCATCCTCGAATGCCACGATGACGACCGCGCCCGGCGGCTGGCGGAAAAGCGCGGCTGGCGCCCCGCCGCCGACGCCCCCCACGCCCAAACGATAGAAAGCTGGCTCCCGCCCCAGGGAAGCGACCTCGGCAGCGCGCCCCCTCCCCGGGAAATGGGCACAGCAAAGGCCAATCCTCCCCCAAAGCCCCCCCATCCCGGTACCGCCCCGGAGAGTCCCGCCCCCGGCGGCATCACCACCACCCGGCGAGCGCAAACGGCGGACAAACAACGCGAACACTTCCGCCTTCTCCCCCTCGACGAGGATGGCGAAGCCCCCGCGAGCACGGAAAACGACCGCGATCCCCGGATCTTCGTCCTCGATTTCCCTGACCGCCCGCTAGGGCGCGCAACGACACAGCCCGCCCCGCTCCCCCCACGCCGGCAAAGGCACTACAGCGCCATCCCCACCCTGCTCCACCCCGTCGGCAACGGCAACAACGGTCCCCGCTGCCGCATCGAACCCGGCGCCGAATCCACCGGCCCAGGCTACGAAGACAAGGCCGCTCTCACCTTCGCCGCCGCTTGGTTCGAAGTCCGCGGCTACCGCGTCGCCCTGGAAAACAAA
>JALSHN010000271.1 GCA_026982215.1 Gammaproteobacteria bacterium | reverse complement strand
CATCGCCGCGGCTTCCCGTTTGAACTCCGTCGTATAGGTCTTTTTCGCCATGTCTTTAAACACCTCAATTATCGTGGGATTTTAGCACTCCTCGGGGTGTCCAAGATCAGTAGACCACATCACTCCAGGCTCACCAGCTGATCCTGGAAAAAGAATCACAAAAAATGAAGGTCAAGGGGGTATGGGGAAAAGTGTATTTTCAGTCGCCTGAAAAGCAGCGTGGCCCACTGCCCAGAGGTATCGAGAGGAATTCACTGAGTGGCAATTCTCCTCCCCCGCCTTGCCCCAGTAGTCATAGTAGAGCGGGGTCATGTCCCTACCCCCTGTGTTTTTGTTACACCAGGGGACTCTAACCCAGGTTTCGGCTGGGGTCTGCTCCGGCAATCCTTTGCGCCAGAGGTCACTCCCTCCCACTGCGCCAGATGGAATAGAGCACCCAGATACCGCCGAGGACGGCGGCGATGAAGCCGAGGATGGCGAACAGGGAGGTGCCCAGGGGGCCGCCTTCGGTGCTGGTGGTGGCGATGGCGGTGCCGATGATGAGGGCGGCGGTGATGAGGCCGATGGTGAGGCGGCTGGCGGCGCGGTCGATCTGGTGGCCGAAGTGGTCCAGGCGGGTGACGTCGATGTGGAGTTGCAGGGCGCCGCGGCGGGTGAGGCGCAGCAGGCGGCGCAGGTCGCGGGGCAGGCTGCCGACGATTTCGGCCAGTTGGAGGAAGTTGTCCCAACCCTTTTTCAACATCACCCGGGGCGCGTAGCGCTCGGCCATCAATCGTTCCAGCAGCGGCAGGGATTCGCTGACCACGTCGAAGTCGGGGTCCAGTTGGCGGCCGAAGCCGTCCAGGGTGATGAAGGCCTTGAACAGCAGGGTGAGGTCGGGGGGGAGGACCAGGCCATGCTCGCGCAGCAGGGCGGTGAAATCGACGATCATGGCGGTCATGCTGAGTTGCTGCAGCGACAGGCCGTGGTAGCGGTCGAGGAAGTCTTCCACTTCCAAGGTGAGGGCGTTTTCGTCGGGGAGGTCGTCTCCGGCCCAGCGCAGCATGGTGTCCACCACTTGGTCGGTGCGTCGCGCCACCAGGCCGTAGAGCAGGCGGATCACTTCGTCGCGCCGGGCCTCGGAGAGGCGCCCCACCATGCCGAAGTCGATGAAGGCGAGGCGGTTGCCGGGCAGGTAGAAGAGGTTGCCGGGGTGGGGGTCGGCGTGGAACAGGCCGTCGATGAGGATCATCTTCAGCACCGCCTGAGCCCCACGACGGGCGAGGATCTTGCGGTCCAGGCCGGCCTCGTCGATGGCCTTGAGGTCGCGCCCGGAGATGCCTTGGATGTACTCCTGGGTGATGAGCCGCTCGCAGGTCCAGTCCCAGTAGACCTTGGGGATGACGATGTCGGGGTCGTCGGCGAAGTTCTGGCCGATGAGTTCCAGGTGATGCCCCTCGGAGACGAAGTCCATTTCCTGGCGCAGGGAGCGGGCGAATTGGCGGGCGATGTCCCGCGGACGATAACGCGCCAGTTCGGGGATCTCCCGCTCCACCAGCTCGGCCAGGCGCTGGAGCAGGCGCAGGTCGGCCTCGACGATCTTTTTGATGCCGGGGCGGCGGATCTTGAGGACCACGGCCTCGCCACGCTGGGTCCAGGCCCGATGGACCTGGGCGATGGAGGCGCCGGCCAGGGGCTCCCGCTCCACCTTGAGGAACACCTCTTCCACCGGGGCGCCCAGGTCTTCCTCCAATTGCGGGTGCAGTTCCTCGAAGGGCACCACGGGAACGCGGTCTTGCAGGCGTTCGAATTCGGCGATCCATTCGGGGGGGAAGAGATCCACCCGGGTGGCCAGCACCTGCCCCAGTTTGATGAAGGTGGGCCCCAGCTCTTCCAGGGCGCAGCGCACCCGCTGCGCCGGCTCCATCTGGGTGGCCTCCATGGCCGCCTTCCAATGGAGCAGGCGACCGGCCCGTTCCAGTATGCCGGCCAACCCCAGACGACGCACCAGGTCGCCGAAACCGTAGCGGATGAGGACGGCGGCGATCTCCTGGAGCCGTCCGAGGTCACGGGCAGCGCTCAGGGTCTCCAGCAGGGTCAGGACGCACCCTCCCCTTTGCCATTCGACTGGGGCGGGCGTGGTGCCTCCGGCTCGCCGTCCGCCTCCCGAATTTCATCCGCCTCTTTGGCCGATGGTGCCTCGGGGGCCTTGGACAGCCCAT
>JALSHN010000270.1 GCA_026982215.1 Gammaproteobacteria bacterium | reverse complement strand
GGTTATCCCGGTGGGGTGGATGCACGGACGGGTAAGCCGCTGACGTTGTATCTCGACATCGCCGGCGGCGGTCCCGACGACAAGGCGCGCATGGACTGGTTCCGCAAGCAGTTCGCCAAATTGGGCATCCAGTTGGTGATCCGCAACACCCTCTACAACCGCTTTCAGGAGAAGATGCGTCGAGGCACGGCGCAGTTGTTCCTGTGGGGTTGGAACGCCGATTACCCCGATCCGGAGAATTTCCTCTTTCTGCTCTATGGCCCCAACGGCAAGGCTGAGCACGGCGGGGAGAACGCCGCCAACTACCACAACCCCGAGTTCGACGCCCTGTTCGAGCGGATGAAGAACATGGAGAACGGCCCCGAGCGGGCGGCGCTCATCGAACGGATGGTGGCGATCGCCCGCCGGGACGGGCCGTGGTTGTGGGGGTTGCATCCGAAGCGTTTCACGCTCTATCACGCCTGGTATCACAACGCCAAGCCCAATCTCATGGCCCATGACACGCTGAAATATCTGCGCATCGACCCGGAACTGCGCCATCGCAGGCGCCTGGAGTGGAATCGGCCGGTGGTGTGGCCGTTGTGGTTGGCGCTGGCGGGGGGGGTGGCACTGGTGTGGCCGGCTTGGTGGGCCTATCGCCGCCGCGAGCGGGCGGCGCCCAAGGGAGGACGGGGGTGATGTTCGCCTATTTGGTGCGCCGGGTGCTCTATGCCTTTCCCATTCTTCTCGGGGTGAATCTCATCACCTTCACGCTGTTTTTCGTGGTCAACACCCCGGATGACATGGCGCGGATGCATCTGGGGATGAAGCACGTCACCCCCGAGGCGGTGGCGCAATGGAAGGCGGAACGGGGTTATGACAAACCCTTGTTGTTCAACGCCGAGGCCGAGGGGTTGGCCAAGTTCAGTGACACCATCTTCTACCAGAATTCGCTGCGGCTGTTTTTGTTCGATTTCGGCCGCTCCGACGCCGGACGTGATATCGGCTACGACATCTCCCAGCGCATGTGGCCCAGTCTGGCCATCGCCATTCCGGTGTTTCTGGTGGGCCTGCTCACCAACATCACCTTCGCATTGGCCATGGCCTTTTTCCGTGCCAGTGCCCTGGATCTGTGGGGGGTGGTGTTGTGTGTGGTGCTGATGTCCATCTCGCCGTTGTTCTACATCATCGCCGGGCAATACGTGGCGGGGAAACTGCTGCACTTGGTGCCCATTTCCGGTTACGACACCGGGGTGGCGGCATGGAAGTTCCTGATATTGCCGGTGATCATCGGCATCATCTCCGGGATTGGCTCCGGGGCGCGCTGGTATCGCACCCTGTTCCTGGAGGAGATGGGCAAGGACTATGTGCGCACCGCCCGGGCCAAGGGTCTGCCGGAGACGGTGGTGATGTTCCGCCATGTGTTGCAGAACGCCCTGATCCCCATCCTCACCGGGGCGGTGGTGGTGATTCCGCTGTTGTTCATGGGCAGTCTGATCATGGAGTCGTTCTTCGGCATTCCCGGGCTGGGGAGTTACACCATCGACGCCATCAACGCCCAGGATTTCGCCATCGTGCGGGCGATGGTGTTCCTGGGGTCGGTGCTCTATATCGTCGGCCTGGTGCTCACCGATCTCTCCTACACCCTGGTGGATCCACGGGTGAGGTTGGAGTAGCCCATGGACCGCGTGGATTTCGTCACCCTCGCCCTGTTGCTGGGTCTGCCGCCGACGCTGTTCGCCCTGCTCGCCGTGGGGCTGGATGCCAAGCCGGTGATCCTGTGGACCGATGCCTTGCTCTATCTGCTGGTGGCGGCGGTGACCGGGTTCGTGCTCTATGCCCGCCGGCGACAGGACCTGCGCGACACTTGGCGGGCGGTGCTGCGCCGCCCGTTGGGGATGGCGGCCTTGGTGGTGCTCTCGGCCTATGGTGCCCTGGGGTTGGTGGACTCGGTGCATTTCCGTCTGCCGGTGAGCCAGGGCGAGGGTGGCGAGGTGCATTATGCCGGTGAGAGTCTGAGTCTGTTCGACTTGATGGCTACCCCGCTGCGTGAGGGGGTGGAGAAGACCTATTCCGCCCCCCTGGCGATCACGGCCTTCGTCAAGGAGACGGTGGAGCGGGCGGATGGCACCCGGGTGCGTGAGTATCCCCGGCTACGTTACGGCGGCGCCCATCTGGACGATCCCTCGCGCCACCGCGCCGATGTGGCGGCGCGGGCACTGTGGGGGGCGGCCCAGGGGGCGCTGGTGGCGGTGGCGGCCTTTCTGTTGCTGGCCTTCCTGCTGGCGCGCCGCCATGGCTGGAGTTGGGCCGAGGCGGCCGGCCGGGTGCTGCGGGGGGAGACGACGCTGCCGTGGTGGTCTGCCCTGGCGACGTTGACGGTGCTGTTGGTGCTGGCCGGGGCGGTGGTGCAGTTGGCGGGGGGGTATCACGTCTTCGGTACCGACAAGGTGGGCAACGATGTGCTCTATCAGGCCCTCAAGAGCGTGCGTACCGGTCTGATCATCGGCACCCTGACCACCCTGGTGATGCTGCCCTTCGCTTTGGTGCTGGGGGTGATGGCTGGCTATTTCCGCGGTTGGGTGGATGATGTGATCCAGTATCTCTACACCACCTTGAGCTCCATTCCGGGGGTGTTGCTCATCGCCGCGGCGGTGCTGATGCTCCAGGTGTACATGGCCAATCACCCCGAGTTGTTCGAGACCGAGGCCGAGCGGGCCGATCTGCGGCTGTTCTTTCTCTGTGTGATCCTGGGGATCACCAGTTGGACCGGGTTGTGCCGCATGTTGCGCGGCGAGACCCTGAAGCTGCGGGAGATGGATTACGTCACCGCCGCCCGTGCCCTGGGGCGGCGGCCGGGCGCTATCCTGGCGCGCCATCTGACCCCCAACGTGTTGCACATCGTGCTCATCAGCGTGGTGTTGGATTTCTCCGGCCTGGTGCTGGCCGAGGCGGTGCTGTCCTATGTGGGCGTGGGGGTGGATCCCTCGATGCATTCTTGGGGCAACATGATCAACAGCGCCCGCCTGGAGATGGCCCGCGAGCCCATGGTGTGGTGGTCGCTGGCCGCTGCCTTTTCGTTCATGTTCGTGCTGGTGTTGGCGGCCAATCTGTTCGCCGACGCGGTGCGCGATGCCTTCGATCCCCGTCACGCAAGGAATTGATCCATGTCTGCAGCCATCGAGTCCGCCACCGACAGCGAATCACCGTTGTTGACCGTCCGTGGTCTCACTACCGCCTTCCCCGCCGGTGGCGGCGAGCTGCGGGTGGTGGACGGGGTGGACCTGGAACTGCGCCGCGGTGAGACCTTCGCCCTGGTGGGCGAGTCGGGGTGCGGCAAGTCGATGACCGCCTTCTCCATCCTCCGCCTGCTGCCCGCCGGGGCACGTCTGGACGGCGAGGTGAGGCTGGACGGTGCCGATCTCCTGGCCTTGCCCGAGGCGGCCATGCGTCGGGTGCGGGGGCGGCGCATCGCCATGATCTTCCAGGAGCCCATGACCTCGCTGAACCCGGTGCTCACTGTGGGACGCCAGATCCAGGAAGTGCTGGAGCGCCATTTGGGGCTGCGGGGGCGGGTGGCTCGGGAGCGGATCCTCGAGTTGCTGGCCGAGGTGGGTATTCCCGACCCCGGCAAACGGATCGACGAGTATCCCCATCAGCTTTCTGGGGGGATGAAACAACGGGTGATGATCGCCATGGCCCTGGCCGGCGAGCCGGAGCTGCTCATCGCCGATGAGCCCACCACGGCCTTGGACGTGACCATCCAGGCGCAGGTGTTGCGGCTGTTGCAGCGGCTGCAGCGGGAGCGGGGCATGGCCCTGCTGCTCATCACCCACGACCTGGGGGTGGTGGCGCAGATGGCCGACCGGGTGGCGGTGATGTATGCCGGGCAGGTGGTGGAGGAGGCGCGGAGGGAGGATTTCCTGCGCCATCGCCGCCACCCCTACACCCGGCGGTTGTTCCAGGCCCTGCCGGAGGCCCGTCGCCGTGGCCAGCCCTTGGCCACCATTCCCGGCAGCGTGCCCTCACGCTTCGATCGCATTCCCGGTTGTCGTTTCGCCGAGCGTTGCGACATCGCCCAGCCCCTGTGCCGGGAGCGGGCTCCCGAGCTGCTTCCGGTGGCCGGCCAACGGGTGCGGTGTTTCGCCGTCGATCCCCGTTTCGCCGCCCGCTTCCCGTCTCCCCCCGCCTTGGATGTCGCCACGGAGGCAGTGCCAGGAAGTCGGCAGCAGGCGGCTACACCGTTGCTGGAGGTGAGCGGGCTCAAGGTCCATTTCCCCATCCGTCGCGGGCTGCTCAAACGGGAGGTGGGGCGGGTGTATGCCGTGGACGGGGTGGACATGGCCATCGCCGCCGGACGTACCTTGGCCCTGGTGGGCGAGTCCGGGTGCGGCAAGACCACGGTGGGAAAGGCGATCTTGCAGCTCATCCGGCCCACCGCCGGCTCGGTGCGCTTCGACGACACCGAACTCACCACCCTCAAGGGGGAGGCGTTGCGCCGGCGGCGCCGCGAGCTGCAGTTGGTGTTTCAGGATCCCTTTTCCTCGATGAATCCGCGCATGCGGGTGGAGGAGATCGTCGCCGAGGGATTGATCGCCCAAAAGATGGTACGCGATCGCCGGGAGCGGCGTGAGCGGGTGGCCGAATTGTTGCGCCAGGTGGGACTGCGCCCGGAGGTGATGGACCGCTATCCCCACGAGTTCTCCGGCGGCCAGCGGCAGCGGATCTGCATCGCCCGGGCGCTGGCGGTCTCGCCGCGCCTGATCGTCTGCGACGAGCCCACCTCGGCCTTGGATGTCTCGGTGCAGGCGCAGATCCTCAATCTGCTGGCCGAGTTGCAGCGGGAGATGGGGCTGGCCTATCTGTTCATCACCCACAACCTCTCGGTGGTGGGCTATCTGGCCCATGAGGTGGCGGTGATGTACCTGGGGCGGGTGGTGGAGCAAGGGCCGGCGGAGGCGGTGTTGGCCGATCCCCGCCACCCGTACACTCAGGCCCTGGTGTCGGCGGTACCCCGGGTGGAGGAGGGAGGCCGTGAGGTGATCCGCCTGGAGGGGGATCCGCCCTCACCCATCGCCCCACCCCCCGGTTGCCATTTCGCCCCTCGCTGTCCCTGGGCCGAGGCGCGTTGCCAGGAGGCCTATCCCCCGGTGACCGCGTTGGGGGAGGGGCGCTGGGTGCGCTGTTTTCTCTATGGGGATTGAGCGCGACGCAGCCCCAGGGGGTCGTCGGGGTCCACCCCGGGGCGGAAGGGGAGGTGGCGGTCGATGTCGGTGAGTTGGTAGACCTTACCGATCCAGTTGTTGATCACCGCCTCGGCGGTGTCGTGCCAGGTGTTGTCCAGCCGCGCCGCCGCCAGCCGTTCGGGAAAGGGCGGGGGCTCTTCCCCCCGTTCGCGGGCCTGGTCGAGACGGTCGCGGTATTCCTCCAGGATGGCCTGGGTCTGCAGCGGGAAGTAGTTTTCCGGGAAGGGGGGGTAGTCGTCGCGTTCGCCGGCGGCGTAGCGCAGCACCTCGCGTTTGTATTCCTTGAGCAGGCTGATGGTGTCGTATTCCGGGTGGCCCTGGAAGAAGACGATGCGGAAACCGTCCTCGCTGGTGGCCAAATGAACCCCGGCCTGTTCGCTCTCCACCAGCACCGGCAGGCCGGCGGCCTCGAACTGTTCCCGGTCGATCTGGTTGAAACGGGAGTGGGGGACGTCGAAACGGGTGTTCACCCCGGTGACCAGGGGGTGGCGCCGCTGGCGGTCCACCACCCGGTGGGGGAAGACCCCCCAGCGTTTCTCACCCAGATGGCGGCGGCGCTGGCCGTAGCGGAATTGCATCACCGCATGAGTGGCGAGGCAGGAGCACAGGGTGGAGGTGACATTTTCCCAGGCCCAATCGAGTACCTCGATGAGCGGCTCCCAGAAGGGTTCCAGGGCCAGGTCGGGCTGGGTGACGTTGGCCCCGGTGATGATCAGGGCATCCAGCCCCTGGGCCTGGATATCTTGGAAGTGGTCGTAGTAGCGCTCGATGTGTTCCCGGGCCTTGGGGCCGCGTGGCAGGGCCTCCAGGGTGAAGGGGTGCATGTAGAACTGGGCGATCTGGTTGCTCTCGCCGATGAGGCGGAAGAATTGCCGTTCGGTGGCGGTGAGGGCGGCATCGGGCATCATGTTGAGCAGGCCGATGTGCAGTTCGCGGATGTCCTGGCGCACCGCCAGTTCGCGGGGGACGATGGTCTCCCCCTCGCCGCGCAGGCGCTCGAAAGTGGGCAGTTCGTTGTGGGCGACCAGGGGCATCAGCCGGCCTCCCGGGCCAGGGCGGCCTCGACCATGTCCAGGAAATCGCGCTCGTCGCGCACCGCGAACACTTCTTCGGTGGTCACCGTGTAGCCATAGCGGCGGGCGATGGCTTCGTAACGGGGGATGCGGGCGTAGAACAGCCGCGGAAACACCCAGCGCACGAAGTCGTCGGGCTCGATCATGGCCACGTATTCCAGGCCGCGCTCGCTCATGTATTCGTGCAGTTGTTCGCTGAGGAAGTCTTCCCGATAGTAGAGTGGCTTGGGGTAGCGTTCGGCGCGGTGGATGAGTTCTT
Source organism: Gammaproteobacteria bacterium (assembly GCA_026982215.1). Lineage (GTDB taxonomy): Bacteria > Pseudomonadota > Gammaproteobacteria > S012-40 > S012-40 > S140-43. The sequence continues at coordinate 8,263 of JALSHN010000270.1, read as the reverse complement.
GCTCGTCGGCCTCGCTGGCCTGGATGTAGAGGATCAGGGTGTGATGATCCAGGACCTCGAGCACCTCGGGGGCATCCAACTCACAGAGCGAGCCGCCGGCATCGTTGACGAAGTGGGAATAGCCGTAGATGGTGCGGGCCTTGTCGATGAATTCCGGGACGTCGAGCATGGCGCGGATCTCGGCCTCGCGGTGTAGCCGTTGGCGGCGCTTGAATTCCTTCAGTCCCAACCCCCCTTGCTCGGGATTGCCCAGTTTGCCCAGGAAACTGGAGACCGGCTGAAGATTGTCCACGGTGATGTTGTTGACGATGTGGATGGAGTCGGATCGCAGCAGATCGCGCAGGAAGGGGATCTGCATCGCCTGGCGTTTGATGTTGTCGATGATGGGCTCGTCCAGGTAACGGGTGCCGATGCGGTAGTCGCCGGAGTAGTGGAACCAGTTGCTGCGGCGCAGGATCTGCGCCAGGCAGGTCTTGCCCACGCCGGACATGCCCAGCAGGGTGATGGCTTTGTTCTTCCAGGCCCGGAAGGCCTCGGCGGTCATGCGCATGGCGGGGTCCGTGGTTGGGGGGCTTCATTCTATCAATCGGACATGGCGGTGCCAGGGGGGCACTGTCATTTGAGACGATACCACCACAGCCCCAGCCATTCGTGCAGCGCCCAGTGGCTGTGGCGCTGGGCGTGGCTGCGGGGGAGGAAGTCCTGCCACTGGCCTTCGGCGGGTTGGACGAAGGCGGTGGGAGCGGCGATGGGGGTCAGTCCGGTGCGGCGGAAGGCGTACATCGCCCGGGGCATGTGCCAGGCGTGGGTCACCAACAGTACACGCTCGATGCCGCGGTGGCGCAGCATCTGGGCACTGTAGCGGGCGTTTTCCCAGGTGGTGCGCGCCCGGGGTTCCTGCCACACCGGGGTCACCCCCCAGTCGTCTTGCAGGGTGCGGGCGGCGATCTCGGCCAGACTGCCTTGGTCGTCCTCTTCCAGCCGCCCACCGGTGACCAGCACCGGGAGACCGGTGCGGTGGTGCCACCAGGCGGCGTGGCGCAGTCGCTCCAGGGTCAGGCGGTCGGGTTGGTCGTCGCCACCGTACTCGGCGGCCCGATGCAGGCGACCGGCGGTGAGGACGACGATGGCCTGGACATCGTCCGGTGGGGTGTGGAGGGCGGGATGGGTCTGGCGGGCGGCGAGCAGGTTGTCGCCCACCCAGGGGGTGGACAGCAACCAGGCCGAGGCGAGGCCGATGCCCGTGAGGGCCGTTCCAGCGCGGGGGCGGCGCCGGCGCAACAGCAGGCCGAGGGCGATGAGCAGCAGCGGCCCGGCGGGGGGGAGGAAGAACAGACTGAGGAGGGACTCGCTGGACATGGGCGCAGGATAGCCTGCAGGGCGGGGTGGGGAAAGATCGGGGGTAGCGAAAGTGCGATTGCCGGTCCGGGGTTTGCATGAGGTGGAGACGATGAGCCTGTTACGAAACCTTCTTCTCCCCGCCGTGATGGCGGTCTGTCTCTGGCCCGGGTGGGTGGCGGCCTTCGATGGCGCCTTTCCGTTGCGGGACGAGGCGGTGCGCGACGAGACCCTGCTGGCCTTCCGCGAGCGTCTGATGCAGGCGGTGGCGGCCCGGGATGCCGAGTTCGTCGTTGCTTCGCTGGACCGCCGGGTGGCGGTGGGGGGCGGGCGTCATGGCCGGCGGGCCTTCGTGGAACGTTGGCAGCCGGAAGACATGGACAGCCCGCTGTGGTTGGAGTTGGCGGCGATCCTGCCTTTGGGTGGGGGGTTCGTGCGTTCCGAGTCGGGGGTGTTGTTCTGCGCCCCTTATGTGTTCACCCATTTTCCTTCCGAGCTGGATCGTTATGCCACCGCGGCGGTGGTGCGTCCGGCGTCGTTGTTGCCCGGCCCCGGTGAGGGCGAGCCGCTGGCCCGTCTGGATCAGGTGTTGGTCAAGGTCCATGATTGGCGCAGCGTCGGCGAGGGGTGGGTGCCGGTGGAGACCTTCGACGGTCGCAATGGCTATCTGCGCCGGGATGTGTTGCGTAGTCCCACGGATGCCCGCTTGTGTCTGCTCAAACGGCGCGAGGCCTGGCGCATCCGGGTGCTGGCGACGGAGGAATGACGAACAGGGCTGATGTCACTGGAGGGGGGCGGCGGCCCAGGTGCTCATGGCGCGCATCACCCGGATGGGATAGCGGTAACTGCCCAGGCTGCCGTTGTAACGGGCCAGGGCGCGGATCAGGTTGCCTTTTTCGACGTCGATGTAATGGCGCAGAATGGTGCAGCCGAGACGCAGGTTGGTGGGGACGTGGAACAGGTTGTCTCCCGGCTGGCCGATTTCTTCCAGCCAGAAGGGCATGACCTGCATGAGGCCGATGGCACCGGCGTGGGAGATGGCCCAGGGGTCGAAGTTGCTTTCCACCTGGATGACCGCCAGCACCAGCTCGGGCGGCAGGTTGGCGCGATTGGCTTCTTGATAGACCAGTTCGAGGATCTTCTGGCGCTGCTCGGGGTCGGGAACCCGTTTGGCCAGCCGCGTGTCCATGTCGTGGAACCACATTTCCCGACTATTTTGGTCAGGGAAGGCGCCGATGCTGGTCTTCACCATTTCCAGCCCCAGCGCCCAAGCCTGAGCGGGCAGCCACAGCAGTATGACGAGCACACTCCATCTCATGACGGCGGATTCTCACTCACCCTTGCTTAACCGCTCCTGAAGCAGGGGAATGAGCCGCTCGATGGGGACGTCCTGGTGGGCGCTGTCGCGTCGTCCTTTCAACTCGGCCATTCCCTTGTCCAGCCCTCGCTCGCCCAGGGTGATGCGGTAAGGGATGCCGATCAGTTCCATGTCGGCGAACATCACCCCGGGGCGTTCCTTGCGATCGTCGAACAGGACCTCGATACCGGCCTCGGTGAGGGCCTGATACAGGCCTTCCGCGGCCTCTCTGAGGCGTTGCGACTTGTGCATGTTAACAGGCACCAGGGCGACCTGGAAGGGGGCCAGGGGCAGGGGCCAGCAGATGCCTCGGTCGTCGTGGTTCTGTTCGATGGCGGCGGCCACCACCCGGGAGACGCCGATGCCGTAACAGCCCATGGTGAGGGTCACCGCCCGTCCGGACTCGTCCAGCACGGTGGCCCCCAGGGCCGCGCTGTATTTCGTTCCCAATTGGAAGATGTGCCCCACCTCGATACCCCGTTTGATGGACAACACCCCCTGGCCGTCGGGGCTGGGGTCGCCTTCCACCACGTTGCGCAGGTCGGCGGTCGGCGGTTCGGGCAGGTCCCGGCCCCAGTTGACCCCCATGAGGTGCTTGCCTTCGCGGTTGGCGCCGCAGACGAAGTCGGCCAGGTGGGCGGCGGCATGGTCGGCGATCACCGGGATCTCCAGCCCCACCGGGCCGATGGAGCCGGCGGGGGCCCCGGTGAGTCGGCGGACGCTGTCGTCGTCCACCAGGGTGAGGGGGGTGGCGACTTGCGGTAGTTTTTCCGCCTTGATCTCGTTGAGCTGGTGGTCGCCGCGTAGTACCAGGGCCACCGCCGGGGTCTCCGTGCCCTTCACCAGCAGGGTCTTGAGGCAGCGCTGGGGAGGGATGCCCAGCGCGCGGGAGACCTCGTCGATGCTGCGGGCATCGGGGGTGTCCACCTCGCGTAGCGGCTCGGAGGGTTGGGGGCGGGGGCCTTGGGGTGGCAGGGCAGGGGCGAGTTCGACGTTGGCGGCATAGTCGCTCGCGCTGGAGAAGGCGATGGCATCCTCGCCGGAATCGGCCAGGACATGGAACTCATGCGAGGCATGACCGCCGATGGCCCCGGTGTCGGCTTCCACGGCACGGAAACGCAGGCCCATGCGGGAGAAGATCCGGTGATAGGCGTCGTACATCGCCTGATAGGTCTCTTCCAGGGAGGCCTGGTCGAGGTGGAAGGAGTAGGCATCCTTCATGATGAATTCCCGGGCCCGCATGACGCCGAAACGCGGGCGGATCTCGTCGCGGAACTTGGTCTGGATCTGATAGAGGTTCACCGGCAGCTGGCGGTAGGAGCGCAGCTCGCGACGGGCCAGGTCGGTGATCACCTCCTCGTGGGTGGGGCCGAGGACGAAGTCCCGTTGGTGGCGGTCTTTGAGACGCAGCAATTCGGGGCCGTAGTCCTCCCAGCGGCCGCTCTCCTGCCACAGCTCGGCCGGTTGGACGATGGGCATGAGCAGCTCCTGGGCTCCGGCGCGGTCCATTTCTTCGCGGACGATGGTCTCCACCTTGCGCAGCACCCTCAGTCCCAGCGGCAGCCAGGTGTAGAGGCCGGAGGCCAGCTTGCGGATCATGCCGGCGCGCAGCATGAGGCGGTGGCTGATCACTTCGGCATCGGCAGGGGTCTCTTTGAGGGTGGCGAGCAGCAGTCGCGAGGTGCGCATGGGACGGGCTCCTTGGCTTGGCTTCGTCGGCTCTGGAAGGGCGGCGATTTTAGCTTGTGGCGCTGTCCAGCTCCAGGCGCATGGAGAGGTCCACGGCGTGGACGTGTTTGGTGAGGGCACCGATGGAGATGTCGTCCACGCCGGTCTCCGCCACGGCGCGGACGTTGTCCAGAGTGACGTTGCCCGAGGCCTCCAGGCGGGCGCGCCGGGCGGTGAGTTCCACTGCCCGGCGCAAGGTGGCGAGGTCCATGTTGTCCAGCAAGATGCGTTCGACACCGGCGGCGAGTGCCTGCTTCAGTTCGTCGAGGTCTTCCACTTCCACTTCGATGGGCAGACGGGGGCTGTGGGTTCGGGCCTGTTCCACCGCACGGGCGATGGAGCCGCAGGCGGCGATGTGGTTTTCTTTGATGAGAATGGCGTCGTAGAGCCCCAGGCGGTGGTTGTGACCGCCGCCGGCACGCACGGCGTATTTCTGCGCCGCCCGCAGGCCAGGGAGGGTCTTGCGGGTATCGAGGATGCGCACGCCAGTGCCGCGCACCCGGGCGACGTAGCGCCGGGTGAGGGTGGCGGTGGCGGAAAGGGTCTGGAGGAAGTTGAGGGCGCTGCGCTCGCCGGAGAGCAGGGCGCGGGCGTTGCCTTCCAGGCGACAGAGGAGGGTGTTGGGGGTGACCGAGGCACCTTCTTCTATTTGCCAGTGGATGGCGATGTGGGGATCGAGGCGGCGGAAGCAGTCATCGAACCAGGGGCGTCCGGCGATCACCGCCGCCTCGCGGCAGATCACTCGGGCGCGGGCGTGGAGGTGTTCGGGGATCAGTGCGGCGGTGGCATCGCCGGGACCGAGGTCTTCGTCGAGGGCGCGCGCCACGTCCTGGCGCACCTCTAGCGGGTCGGGTGGGGTGAGGGTGGACACGTACCGCTCCCGGGCCTTGGGGCCCTGTTTTTGTGTGGAAGAGCGAAATTGTAGCAGAGGGTGGAAAGACGATGCCGTGCCGCGGGTTGATGGCGGGGCTGTTTTTGTTGCTGGCGGCTTGTGGCGGTGAAGGGGGCGATGAGCTGCTGCGGCTGGAGGCGGAGATGAGGGCGCTGGCGGTGGCACCTTGCCAGCGGGACGACGAGTGTGGGGTGGTGGGGCTGGGGGCCAAGGCCTGTGGCGGGCCGGCCTTTTTCCTCGCTTATTCCATCAATGGGGATACTACGCGGTTGTTGGAGTCGGCTCGACGCCACCGTGAGGTGAGCGCGGCTCGTTCGGCAGCCTCGGGAGCGGTGAGCGATTGTCGAGTGGAGACACCGCCCCCGGTGGCTTGCCGTGCCCGGCGCTGTCGCTTGCTCAGCGATCCCACAGAAACGGCGGCGGGGCCGGTTCGCCGGGCTCCGGGGTCAGCGGAACGAGGTCGGGTTGCGGCGGGTGGTATTCCGGCCGCGGCGATGAGTGTTCCGCTTCCGCCTGTTCCCGTTCCCGGGGACGGTCTTCTTCGAGGATCTCTCCGGTGACCATGTCGATGATCAAGGTCATTGCCTCACCTCGCTGTGTGGTGCGGATGTGTCTATCTTGCCCAAAGTTTAGACCGACTTCAAAACAGCGGGTTCGTGTTCGGGGGGTTAGTCGGCCGGGGTGGCGGCGGACTTGATCCGGCCGCGCCACAGGCCGAGGGCGAGCAGTACCAGGGCGGTGAAGACGGTGGGGGTGTTGCCGAGCAGGATGTAGGGAGTGGTGCCTTGACGGGGGACGAGCCGGCCGCCGCCGCTGGCGACCTGGAATTGGGGGAGGCGGGCGTGGAGCCGACCGTGGGGGTCGATGAGGGCGGTGACGCCGGTGTTGGTGGCGCGTACCATCCAGCGGCGGGTCTCCATGCTGCGGGCGCGGGCGATCTGCAGGTGTTGGTGGGGGGCGAAGGAGTCGCCGAACCAGGCGTCGTTGCTGGCGTTGACCAGGAAGGCGGCCTCGGGGAGTTGGCGGATCAGTTCTTCGCCGAAGGCGTCTTCATAGCAGATGGAGACGGAGACCGGCCACCCGGCCAGTCGGACCAGGGGCTGGTCCTCGGGGCCGGGGGTGAAGTCGGAGAGGGGGATGTCGAAGAAGTCCAGCACACCGCCCAGCAGACCACGCAGGGGCAGGTATTCCCCGAAGGGGACCAGGTGGTGTTTGCGGTATTCGCCTTCGCCGTCGCCCAGGGCGAGCATGGCGTTGTAGTAACGTCGGCTGCGGGGGTCCATGACGGGCAGGCCGATGAGTAGGGCGGTGCGGTGACGGCGCGCTTCCTGGTCCAGCCGATGGAGGAAGTCTTGTACTTGGTGGGCAAAGGCGGGGACGGCGGTCTCCGGCCAGACGACGAGGTCGGCGTCCCAGTGGCTCCGGGTCAGCTCCAGATAACGGCGCAGGGTGGGGGCGCGTTGCTCGGGGAGCCATTTGATGTCTTGGGGGACGTTGCCTTGGACGAGGGCCACTTCCAGCGCCTCGCCGGCGGGACGGCTCCAGGGGAGGCGGTCCAGGACGGCGCCGAGGAGGAATAGGACGGCGCCGAGGGCGGCGGCCTGGCTCCAGCGTTTTTTCCCACCGGTGAGGGCCCAGACGATCAGGCCGGAGAGGAGGACGTTGATCAGGCTGACGCCGTAGACCCCGGTGACGGGGAACAGGCCGGCTAAGGGGGTGTCGCTGTGGGCATAGCCCAGCAGCAGCCAGGGGAACCCGGTGAAGATCAGGCCGCGGATCCATTCCGCCAGTAGCCACAGGGCGGGAAACAGGGCCAGCAGGGCGGTGGCGTGGGGGCGCGGGCCCTTGAGCCAGGCCCACAGGGCGCCGACGGCGGCGGGAAACAGGGCGAGGAACAGGGTGAACAGGGTGGTGAGGAAGATCGCCAGTGGGGGAGCGACACCGCCGAAGCGTTCCATGGAGACGTAGACCCAGGAGGTACCCAGGCCGAACAGGCCCACGCCGAAGAGGAAGCCGCGCCAGGCGGCTCGCCGCGGGCTGGCGTCCTGCCATGTGAGGAGCAGCAGCGCCGGGGTGAGGATGGCCAGGGGCCAGAGGTCGAAGGGGGCGAAGGCCAGGGGGGTGAGTGCCCCCCCCGTGAGGGCCAGTAGGTCGGCGGCGCGGGGACGGCGCTCAAGCACTTTGACGATCGTCGGCCTCTCCGTCGTCGCTGGCCGGTCGTTGCGCGTCCAGTTCGGTGACTTGGAGCAGGTGGACCCGGCGGTTGTCGGCCCGCAGGACCTTGAAACGGAAGCGGTCGATGATCACTTCTTCGCCCCGTTTGGGCAGGTGCCCCAGACGGTTCACCACCAGCCCGCCGATGGTGTCGAATTCTTCGTCGCTGAATTCGGTGCCGAAGTAGTCGTTGAAGTCTTCGATGTCGGTGAGGGCCTTGACGGTGAAGGTGCGTTCGCCGACCCGGGTGATGGTGGTGCCTTGGTCGATGTCGTATTCGTCGGCGATCTCGCCGACGATCTGCTCCAGCACGTCTTCGATGGTCACCAGCCCGGCCACGCCGCCGTATTCGTCCACGACGATGGCCATGTGGTTGCGGTTGACGCGGAATTCCTTGAGCAGGACGTTGAGGCGTTTGCTCTCGGGGATGAACACCGCCGGGCGCAGGTGATCACGCACGAAATGGGGGTCGCGGCGTTCGCTGGCGAAGTAGGCCAGCAGGTCTTTGGCCAGCAGGATGCCCACGACCTCATCGCGCGACTCGCCGATCACCGGGAAGCGGGAGTGGCCGGAGCGCAGCACCACCGGGAGGAAGTCCTCGGGGGGGATGTCACGCTCGACGGTGACCATTTGTGCACGGGGGATCATGATGTCACGGACTTGCATCTCGGAGACCGCCAGGACCCCTTCGATCATCGCCAGGGCCTCGGCGTCGAGGATGCCGCGTTGTTCGG
>JALSHN010000269.1 GCA_026982215.1 Gammaproteobacteria bacterium | reverse complement strand
GGTGGGGAAAGTTGCGCGGCAGGGCGCGCAACACCCGTTGCAGTGCCACCGGGCCGCCGGTGGAGGCGCCGATGGCGACGATCTCGATCTTGCCAGGGGCGGCAACGGGGCGGCTCGGCGTCGGCTCGGCGGCCACGGCGATACTGCCCTGGCGTGAGCGGGCCACGGCCTTGACCTTTTCCCGCAGTTGCCGCTTGGCCTCTTCGCGGTCGCGGGAGATTTCTTCGAAGCGCTTGGGCAGGTAGTCCACCGCGCCTTTGTTGAGGGCCTCGAGGGTGGCGCGGGCGCCGTCGTGGGTCAGGGAGGAGAACATCAGCACCGGTGTCGGCCGGCTGGCCATGATGCGCTCCAGGGCGGTGATGCCGTCCATCACCGGCATTTCCACATCCATGGTGACCACGTCGGGGCGCAGCCGCTCCACCAGTTCCACCGCTTCCCGGCCGTTCTCGGCGCTGCCCACCACCTGGATGGTCGGATCCTCTTCGAGGATCTGTTGGATACGACGGCGGAAGAACCGCGAGTCGTCGACCACCAGGACCTTGATCGTCATCGAGGGCTCCTATGCCGCATAGGCCTTGATGAGACTGGGGACGTCGAGGATCAGGGCGATGCGGCCGTCGCCGGTGATGGTGGCCCCGGCCAGGCCGGGCACGCCATGCAGCAATGCCCCCAGGGGTTTGATGACCACTTCTTCCTGGCCGATGAGCCGTTCCACCACGAAGCCCACTTTTTGGTTGCCGACGTTGACCACCACCACGTGGTTTTCCACCTCGGCGCTGTCACTGCGGTGGCTGGGCGGCAGCAACCATTGGTTGAGGAAATAGAGCGGCAGGGGTTTTTCGCGCACCATCACCACCAGTTGGCCGTCCACGGTGTTGGTGTCGGCCATGTCGAGGTCGAAGATCTCGCTGACACTCACCAATGGCAGGGCGAAGGTCTGGTTGCCCAGCATGACCATCAGGGTGGGCATGATGGCCAGGGTCAGCGGCACCTTGATGACGATGGTGGTGCCGAGGTCTTTTTCCGAGTCGATCTCCACGCTGCCGTTGAGCTGGACGATGCGGGTCTTGACCACGTCCATGCCCACCCCGCGCCCGGAGATGTCGGATATTTGTTCCTTGGTGGAGAAGCCGGGGGCGAAGATGAGGGCAAAGGCCTCTTTGTCGTCCAGCCGGGCAGCGGCCTCCTCGTCGAGGATACCCTTCTCCACCGCCTTGCGGCGCAGCACGTCGGGATCCATGCCCTTGCCGTCGTCGCTGATGGTGAGCAGGATGTGGTCGCCTTCCTGGGCGGCGGAGAGGATGACGGTGCCGGCGCGTGGCTTGCCCTTGGCCTCGCGCTCATCGGGCATCTCGATGCCGTGATCCACGGCATTGCGCACCAGGTGGATCAGGGGGTCGGCCAGGGCCTCCACCAGGTTTTTGTCCAGGTCGGTGTCTTCGCCACGCAGCTCCAGGTTGACCTCTTTCTTGAGACTACGGGCCAAGTCGCGCACCACCCGGGGGAAGCGGCCGAAGACCTTTTTGATGGGCTGCATGCGGGTCTTCATCACCGCGGCCTGGAGGTCGGCGGTGACCAAGTCGAGGTTGGAGATGGCCTGGGCGAGCATCTCGTTTTCCGAGGCGCTCTCCAGGGTCACCAGACGATTGCGCACCAGCACCAGTTCGCCGACCATGTTCATGATGTCGTCCAGGCGCTTGGTGTCCACCCGCACGGTGGTTTCGCCTTGGGGAGACTCTTTGGGTTTGGCGGCCTTTTTGGGTTTTTCAGCCTTTTCACCCTTTTCTTCCTTGGCGGCCACGCCTTTGGCCTCGGCGTTGGCCGGAGGGGAGGCCGGGGCTTCTTTGGCGGACTCGGGCGGGGAAGGCGGCTGGGGAGAGGCGGCGGCTTCGGCCGGCTGCGGAGCCGCGGCGGCCTGTGGCGTCGTCTCCCCACCCGCGGCCGGGGAGACGGCCTCGGGGCGGAATTGCCCCGGGCCGTGGAGCTGGTCCAGCAGGGCCTCGAATTCTTCTTCGGTGATCTCGTCGTCGTCTCCCTGCCCAGCGGGGGCCGGGGCGGGGGCGGGGGCGGTCTGTGACCTCGCCTCGCCGCCCGCGGCCGGGGAGACGGCCTCGGGGCGGAACTGGCCGGGACCGTGGAGTTGGTCGAGCAGGGATTCGAATTCTTCTTCGGTGATCTCGTCGTCGGCCGCGGCCTGAACCGGCTCGTCCG
>JALSHN010000268.1 GCA_026982215.1 Gammaproteobacteria bacterium | reverse complement strand
CCGGGCGGTGGTCGGCGTGGCCGCCCTGCCCAAGGGCGCCCAAGTGGAGATCGACGCCATCCTGGTACTCCCCGACGACGAACCATGAAGGAAGAACTGCTGTTCCAACGCCTCGCCGCCGAGCTGGGCGTGAGGGCCGGGCAGGTGCGTGCCGCGGTGGCCCTGCTGGACGAAGGCGCCACTGTCCCCTTCATCGCCCGTTACCGCAAAGAAGTCACCGGCGGCCTGGACGACACCCAACTGCGCACCCTGGCCGAACGCCTGACCTACCTGCGCGAACTGGAGGCCCGCCGGGAAACGGTCTTGGAGACCATCCGCACCCAAGGCAAGCTCACCCCCGAGTTGGAAGCGGCGATCCGTGCTGCCGACACCAAGACCACTCTAGAAGACCTCTACCGCCCCTACCAGCCCAAACGCCGCAGCAAGGCGCAGCAGGCCCGTGAAGCCGGCCTGGAGGCACTGGTCCAGGCCATTCACCAACGGCCCGAGGCCGAGCCGGCCGAACTGGCCGCCGCCCACATCGACCCCGAAAAGGGGGTGGCAGACGCCGAGGCCGCCCTGGAAGGGGCACGTCAGATCCTCATGGAGGACTATGCCGACGACCCCGCCCTCAACCAGAGTCTGCGGGAACGGCTGTGGAAAACCGCCCATCTGGCCAGCCGTCTACTCGACCCCCAGCACGACGAGGCCCCCAAATTCGAAGACTACTACGACTACCACGAGCCGCTGGCGAAGCTGCCCTCCCACCGGGCCCTGGCGCTGTTCCGCGGCCGTCGCCTCGGTGTCCTCTCCCTGGAACTGGTGATCGAAGAAGACGGCGAACAACGAACAGCAAGCGACAGCGACCGCCTCGCCCAGGCGGTGATCGCCCACTTCGAACTCCCCGGCGACGACCTGCCCGGCCACCGCTTCCTGCGCCGTTGCGCACGTGATGCCTGGCGTCTCAAACTGGCCCCACGGCTGGAGAGCGAACTCAAAATACGCCTCAAGGAACGCGCCGAACGCGACGCCATCACCGTCTTTGCCGCCAACCTCAAGGACCTGCTCATGGCCGCCCCCGCCGGGGCCAAGACCGTCATGGGCCTTGATCCCGGCTACCGGGCCGGGGTCAAAATCGCCGTGGTCGATCCCACCGGCCGGTTGCTGGAGACCGCCACCATCCACCCCCATGCGCCGCAGAAACGCTGGAAGGCCGCCCTGGACACCCTCCGCGACCTGGTGACCCGTCATCGGGTGGACCTCATCGCCATCGGCAACGGCACCGCCTCCCGCGAGACCGATCGCCTGGTGAGCGAACTGCTGCAACGGCTCCCCGCGCCGCGCCCCACCAAGACCCTGGTCTCCGAGGCCGGCGCCTCAGTGTATTCCGCCTCGCAACTGGCCGCGGACGAATTCCCCGACCTCGACGTCGCCCTGCGCGGCGCCGTCTCCATCGCCCGCCGCCTGCAAGACCCCCTGGCCGAACTGGTGAAGATCGACCCCAAGGCCATCGGCGTCGGCCAATACCAACACGACGTCAACCAACGTCAACTGGCCCGCAGTCTGGAAGCGGTGGTGGAAGACTGCGTCAACGCCGTGGGCGTCAACGTCAACACCGCCTCGGTGCCCCTGCTGGCCCGGGTCTCCGGCCTGGGCGAGACCCTGGCGCGCAACCTGGTGGCCCACCGCGAGACCCATGGCCCCTTCACCTCCCGCCGCCAGCTCCTGCAAGTACCCCGGCTGGGTGAGAAGACCTTCGAACAATGCGCCGGCTTCCTGCGCATCCCCGAATCCGACGACCCCCTGGACAACTCCGCCGTCCACCCCGAGGCCTACCCGGTGGTCCAACGCATCGCCGCCGAACTGCGCCGCGACGTGCGCCAACTCATCGGCGACCGCGACACCCTGCGCCGCCTCGATCCCGCCCGCTTCACCGACGAACGCTTCGGCGAACCCACCGTGCGCGACATCCTCGCCGAGCTGGAAAAACCCGGGCGCGACCCCCGGCCCGAATTCGTCACCGCCCGCTTCCGGGACGATGTCCACGACATCGCCGACCTCAGGCCCGGGATGATCCTCGAAGGCGTGGTGAGCAACGTCACCGACTTCGGCGCCTTCGTGGACATCGGCGTCCACCACGACGGCCTGGTGCACATCTCCCAGCTCTCCGAGCGCTTCGTCAAAGACCCCCGCCAAGTGGTACGCGCCGGCCAAGTGGTCAAAGTGCGTGTCATGGAAGTG
>JALSHN010000267.1 GCA_026982215.1 Gammaproteobacteria bacterium | reverse complement strand
CAACTGCCTCGGGCGCGGGAGATCCTCCTGGGGCATCGCCGCAGTGATACCCCGGTGGCCCTGGCCCGGGCGGTGGGTCGCCCCGACGAGGCCATCCGCCTCACCACCTTGGAGGCCCTGGATGCGGCGGCGGTGGACATGCTCACCGTGGTGATCGTGGGCAACTCCCAGAGCCGCCGGCTCGGGGAGCGGCTCTATACCCCCAGAGGATATTTCTGAGAATCGGCTTGCTTTCGTCCTTTTGTGTCCTGGTGGGTCTCGATTCACGACGCTGTTGTGTTTGTTTTTTCGAGTACCTTTCCAATCCCTTTCCGCTCGATGGCTTCTTCTGTTGAGTTACCATCTTGTCATGGAGACATCGTTTCAACTCGACATCTCCCGCCACATCTGGGAACGCAAGTACCGCTGGCAGGGTGGCGAGCGGCCCGAGGCCGACATCCGGGATACCTGGCGGCGGGTGGCCCGGGCGCTGGCCGCGGTGGAGGCGGAATCGGCGCGTGCCCATTGGGCGACGCGCTTCTATCGCATTTTAGAGGGGTTCCGCTTCCTCCCCGGGGGGCGCATCCTCGCCGGGGCGGGCACCGCCCGCCGGGTGACCCTGTTCAACTGCTTCGTGATGGGACGGATCGAGGACAGCCTCGACGGCATCTTCGAGGCCCTCAAGGAAGGCGCGCTCACCATGCAGCAGGGCGGGGGAGTGGGCTACGACTTCTCCTCCCTGCGCCCACGGGGGTTCCGGGCCCACGCCAGCGGGACCATCGCCTCCGGCCCGGTCTCCTTCATGGCCATCTGGGACGCCATGTGCGCCACCCTGCTCTCCACCGGGGCACGGCGGGGGGCGATGATGGCCACCCTGCGCTGCGATCATCCCGACATCGAGGAATTCATCACCGCCAAACACCAGCCGGGTCGCCTGACCCATTTCAATCTCTCGGTGTTGGTCACCGACGCCTTCATGGCCGCGGTGCGCGGTGATCGGGACTGGGAGCTGGTGTTCCCGCTGGACGGCCTCCACCCCCGTGAGCGGGACGGCGAGATCGTGGAGCGTCACTGGCCGGGGCGGGGGGTGGTGTCGTGCCGGGTGGTGCGCCGGTTGCGGGCCCGTGAACTGTGGGACCGTCTCATGCGGGCCACCTATGATTATGCCGAGCCCGGGGTGTTGTTCATCGACCGCATCAACCAGCTCAACAACCTCCACTACCGGGAGGACATCAGTGCCACCAACCCCTGCGGCGAGGTGCCCTTGCCCCCCTATGGGGCCTGCGACCTGGGCTCGGTGAACCTCACCCGCCTGGTCCGCCGTCCCTTCACCCCCGAGGCCGAATTCGATTGGGCGGCACTCGAGGCCCTGGTACCGACGGCAGTGCGGTTGATGGACAATGTCATCGATGCCTCCCGTTTTCCCCTGGAGGCCCAGGCCCGGGTGGAGCGCGAGGATCGCCGCATCGGCCTGGGAGTCACCGGTCTCGCCGATGCCTTGATCATGCTCGGGCTCCATTACGCCAGTCCCCAGGCCCGGGAGTTGGCCGCCCGGATCATGGCCACCCTGCGCGATACCGCCTACCGGGCCTCCATCGCGCTGGCGCGGGAGAAGGGGGCCTTCCCGGCCCTGGAGGTGGATCGCTATTTGGCTGGCCGCTATGCGGAGGGGTTGCCGGCGGACATCCGCGAGGGGATCGGCCGCTACGGCATCCGTAACAGCCACTTGAACGCCATCGCCCCCACCGGCACCGTCTCCCTGCTGGCCGGCAACGTTTCTTCGGGCATCGAGCCGGTGTTCGACTACCACTACCGGCGCCGGGTGCTCACCGAGAACGGCACCAGCGAGGCGTTCGAAGTGAGCGATCCGGCGTGGCGGCTGTTTCGGGAACGCCATCCCCAGGCCCCGCTACCCGACTACTTCGTCACCGCCCTCGAGCTGGACCCCGAGGCCCATCTGGCCATGCAGGCGGCCCTGCAACCCTATGTGGACAACGCCATCTCCAAGACCATCAACATCCCCGAGGACTACCCCTACCACCGCTTCCGTCAGGTGTACGCCCAGGCCTACGAGCTGGGTTTGAAGGGTTGCACCACCTACCGCCCCAATCCCATCACCGGGGCGGTTCTGGAGTCCGAGGCCGAGCGGGCCTCCCACTGTTGCCACATCGACCGCGAGGCGGATTGAACTCACACCATGCCCTTCGGTCCAAGCGATCCGATGAAATCGATGGAAATGCATTCACAAAGCGACAGGCTCGACGATGTCGAGCGACTGATCCACATCCTCCCCCCGTCACTGCAACAGGCCCTGGCGGATCACGGCCACGATGAACTGATCGAGATCGTCCTCGATCTGGGCCGTGCGCCGCAGGCCCGCTATCCTGGTCGGGCCGTCGCCCTCTCGTCCAAGGTGGTGACTGCCCAAGACCTGGAAGACGTCATCGCCCGGGTCGGCGAATTCGGTGCCGACAACCGTGCCGGCATCGAGGGCACGCTGCACCGCATCTCCGCCATCCGCAACCGCCGCGGTCGCATCATCGGCCTCACCCTGCGGGTGGGGCGCGCCGTGCTCGGCACCATCGACCCCTTGCGCGATCTGCTCGAGGATGGCCGCAGCCTGCTGTTGCTGGGGCGGCCGGGGGTGGGCAAGACCACCATGCTGCGGGAGATCGCCCGGGTGCTGGCCGACGAGCATGGCAAACGCGTCATCGTCATCGACACCTCCAATGAGATCGCCGGCGACGGCGACATCCCCCATCCCGCCATCGGTGGCGCCCGGCGCATGCAGGTGCCCCACCCCGAGCGTCAGCACGCGGTGATGATCGAGGCGGTGGAGAACCACATGCCCGAGGTGATCGTCATCGACGAGATCGGCACTCCCGCCGAGGCCCTGGCCGCGCGCACCATCGCCGAGCGCGGCGTCCAGCTCATCGGCACCGCCCACGGCAGCCGTCTGGAAAACCTGGTGGCCAACCCCAGCCTCAACGAACTGGTGGGTGGGGTACAGACCGTCACCCTGGGCGACGACGAGGCACGCCATCGGGGCAGTCAGAAAACGGTCAGCGAACGCAAGGCCGAGCCCTGTTTCCACACCGTGGTGGAGATCCGCGACCGCGACCGACTGTGGGTCTATCCCCAGACCGCCGCCGCGGTGGATCGCATCCTGCGGGGGCGTTCCCCGGGCGGCGAGCCCCGAGGCGGTGCCTGGCGCCAGGACGACCTGGTGGAGGTGGCGGCCCCTTCCCCCCGCCCGTCAGCCCCCATCGAAACGACCCCGCCCCGGGAGAGTCGCACCCTCGGCCTCTACCCCTACTGCCTCTCCCGTGACGCCCTGGAACGGGTGATCCGTGATCTGCGCGCCGAGGCCCGGGTGGTGCGTCGGCCGGAGGACGCCGACCTCATCCTCGCCCTCAAGTCCCGTGAACACGACCCCCGCCTGCATGCCCACCTGGAAGACAGCGGTGCCGCCTTCGTACGGGTGCGCAAAAACACCACCGCCCAGATCCGCCGGGCCCTGCAAGATCATCTGCGTCTGCTCCAAGGCGATGACGAAGACGCCGCCGGCGAGGCCCTGCGGGCGGTGGAAGCGGCGGTGGAACGGGTGTTGGCCGAGGGCATCCCGGTGGCCCTGGACCCGGTGCCCGCCTCTCTGCGCCGATTGCAGCACCGCTTGGTCAATCGTCACCGCCTGTTCGCCGAGAGCCAGGGCAGCGGGCCTGCCCGTCATCTGGTGATCTACCCGCCCTCGTAACATCATGGGCTAGAATGGCCGCCCATGAACCCCCCAGACGAGGACTCCCCCGTGCATCCCGTGGCCGAGCAGCTCCATACCCTGCGCGACTTCATCCGTTGGGGCATCAGTCACTTCAACGCCGCCGGCGTCTACTTCGGCCACGGCACCGACAACGCCCTGGATGAGGCGGTGCAACTGGTACTCCACGCCCTGCACCTGCCCCACGACCTGCCGGCCCACTACCTCGACGCCCGTCTCACCGAAGAAGAAAAACAAGCCGTCCTGCTGCTGTTGCAACGGCGGGTCACCGAGCGCCTCCCAGCCCCTTACCTCACCCACGAGGCCTGGTTCGCCGGTCTTTCCTTTTATGTGGACCAGCGGGTGCTCATCCCCCGATCCCCCATCGCCGAACTCATCGAGGAGCGTTTCGAACCCTGGATCGATCCCGACGAGGTCCAGGACATCCTCGACATCGGCACCGGTTCCGGCTGCATCGCCATCGCCTGCGCCCACGCCTTCCCCCAGGCCCGGGTGGACGCCGTGGACCTCTCCGAGGACGCCCTGGAGGTGGCCCGCATCAACATCCGCCGCCATCACCTGGAAGATCGCGTCCGGTCCATCCGCTCCGACCTCTTCTCGGCGCTGCAAGGCCAGCGTTACCAGCTCATCGTCTCCAACCCCCCCTACGTCGATCGCGATGAAATCGCCGCCATGCCCGAGGAATACCGTCACGAACCCCTTCAGGCCCTGGCCGCCGGCGACGACGGTCTCGATCTCGTCCTGCCGCTGCTCGACCAGGCCGCCGACCACCTCACCCCCGGCGGTATCCTGGTGGTGGAAGTGGGCGCCAGCCAAGAGGCCCTGGAACGGTTGCTGCCCCACGTTCCCTTCACATGGCTGGAATTCGCCCGCGGGGGACACGGCGTCTTCCTCCTCACCCGGGAGCAGCTCCAGGCCTGTCAAGAAGAGCTGAAACTGGTCGCCCAGGCCCGGGCGGACGAAAAAAAGCGAAGTTGTTAAAATCCCTACCAACCGTCAGAGAACAGCGAGCCGCGACCATGGACCCCCGTGACCAGAGCACCCGCTTCGATGCCGAGCTGATCCGTCGCTACGACACCGCCGGCCCCCGCTACACCTCCTACCCCACCGCGGTCCACTTCCATGGCGGCTTCACCGAGGACGACTACCGCGGTGCCTGTGAACGCTCCAACGCCGTCCGCCCCCGCCGGCCGCTGTCGCTCTATTTCCACATCCCCTTCTGCGACACGGTGTGTTTCTACTGCGGCTGCAACAAGATCGCCACCAAGAACCGCGCCCTGGCCCAGCCCTACCTGGAACGGGTCTACCGGGAAATGGAGCTGCAATCGGCCCTGTTCGATTGCGAGCGCACCGTGGACCAGCTCCACTGGGGCGGCGGCACCCCCACCTTCATCAGCCACGCCCAGATGCGTGAGCTGATGGCCAAGACCCGGGAATATTTCCGCCTCCACGACGACGACAGCGGCGAATATTCCATCGAGATCGACCCCCGCGAGGCCGATGCCGACACCATCGCCCTGCTGCGCGAGATCGGCTTCAACCGCCTCAGCATGGGCGTGCAGGACCTCGACCCCCGGGTGCAGAAGGCGGTCAACCGCATCCAGAGCGAGGAAGAGACCTGGGCGGTGCTGGAGGCCGCCCGCGCGGTGGGCTTCAAATCCATCAGCCTCGATCTCATCTACGGCCTGCCCCACCAGAGCGTGGACAGCTTCCTGGCCACCCTGGAGCGGGTCATCGAGGCCGGTCCCGACCGCCTCTCGGTGTTCAACTACGCCCACCTCCCCGAGATGTTCAAGCCCCAGCGACGCATCAACGCCGAGGATCTCCCCAGCCCCCCGGAAAAACTCGCCATCCTCCAGCGCACCATCGAGCGGCTCACCGAGGCCGGCTATCTCTACATCGGCATGGACCACTTCGCCAAACCCGAAGACGAACTGGCCGTGGCCCAGCGCGAGGGCACCCTCTACCGCAACTTCCAGGGCTATTCCACCCACGCCGATTGCGACCTCATCGGCCTGGGGGTGACCTCCATCGGCATGGTGGACGACTGCTACGCGCAAAACGTCAAGGACCTGGAGTCCTACTACCAGGCCATCGACGCCGGCCGCCTGCCCATCCTGCGTGGCATCACCCTCAGCGAAGACGACAAACTCCGCCGTCGGGTCATCACCGACCTCATCTGCCACTTCCGCCTCGACTACGCCGCCATCGAACGCGACCACGGCATCGGCTTCACCGACTACTTCGCCGACGAGCTGGTCCGCCTGCAACCCATGGCCGAAGACGGCCTGCTGGAACTCCACGACCATGGCATCCAGGTCCTCCCCCCCGGTCGCCTACTGATCCGCAACATCTGCATGGTCTTCGACGCCTACCTCAAGAAACATCAAGGACAGCGCTACTCCAAGGTCATCTGAACACCTCGCTGCCGCCGCTGCGGATGACGAGGGAACCGAGCGGTCTCCAGACCTGACCGTTGGGCGGCGCGCGGGTATACTTGAGCGCCTTCGTTCGCTGATTTCGAGCCGCCCATGTCCGGAAACACCTTCGGCAAACTGTTCACCGTCACCACCGCCGGCGAGAGCCACGGTCCGGCCCTGGTGGCCGTCGTCGACGGCTGCCCGCCGGGGCTGGCGCTCGAGGAGGCCGACATCCAACGCGAACTGGATCGCCGCCGCCCCGGCACCTCGCGCTACACCACCCAGCGCCGGGAGCCGGACCAGGTCCGCATCCTCTCCGGGGTGTTCGAGGGCGAAACCACCGGCACCCCCATCGCCCTCTTGATCGAGAACGTCGATCAACGCTCCAAGGACTACGGCGAAATCGCCCGGCGCTTCCGGCCCGGTCATGCCGATTACACCTACCAACAGAAATACGGCCGGCGGGACTACCGCGGCGGTGGACGCTCATCGGCGCGGGAGACCGCCATGCGGGTGGCCGCCGGCGCCATCGCCAAGAAATACCTCAAAGAGCGCCTGGGCGTGGTGATCCGCGGCTATGTACATCAGATCGGCCCGGTACGTGCGCAACGGCTGGACTGGTCGGCGGTGGAACAGAACCCGTTCTTCTTTCCCGACCCCCAGCGGGTCTCCGAGCTGGAGGCCTTGTTGATGTCGGTGCGCAAGGCGGGCGACTCCATCGGTGCCGGGGTCACCGTGGTGGCCGAGAATGTCCCGGTGGGGCTGGGCGAACCGGTTTTCGACCGTCTGGATGCCGAACTGGCCCATGCCCTGATGAGCATCAACGCAGTGAAAGGGGTGGAGATCGGTGACGGCTTCGCGGTGATCGAACAGCACGGCTCGCAACACCGTGACGAAATCACCCCCGAAGGATTCCTCTCCAACCACGCCGGCGGGGTGCTCGGCGGTATCTCCAGCGGCCAGGACATCGTCGCCCGCATCGCCCTGAAGCCTACCTCCAGCATCCTCAAGCCCGGGCGGACGATCGACGTGGAAGGGCAGGCGGTGGAGGTGATCACCAAGGGGCGTCATGATCCCTGTGTCGGCATCCGTGCCACCCCCATCGCCGAGGCCATGACCGCCCTGGTGATCATGGACCACTGGTTGCGTCACCGGGCCCAGAATGCCGAGGTGGAATCCACCACCCCCGTCATCCCCGCGCGCCCCGGCGCCTGATGGCACGCGGGCTCTACTGGCGCCTCTCCGCGTTCTACCTGTTCTACTTCGCCTCCCTCGGGGCGCTGGTGCCCTACTGGAGCGTCTACCTCAAGTCACAGGGGTTCGATGCCGGGCAGATCGGCACCCTGTTCGCGGTGCTCATGGCCACCAAGATCGTCGCCCCCAACGTCTGGGGCTGGATCGCCGACCATTGCGGCCGGCGGATGAGTATCATCCGCGGCGCCTCCCTCGCGGCGCTGATCACCTTCCTCGGCGTGTTCTGGCTCAGTGGTTTTTGGGGTATGGCCCTGGTGATGGCCTTGTTCAGCTTCTTCTGGAACGCCACCCTGCCCCAGTTCGAGGTCGTGACTCTCAATCACCTGGGAAGCCAGAGCCACCGCTATGCCCGCATCCGCCTGTGGGGGTCGGTGGGCTTCATCCTGGCGGTGTTCGCCCTCGGTCCGCTGGCCGCCGGCGCGGCCCTGAGCCAGCTGCCGTGGATTCTCTCCGGACTGTTCCTGGCCATCTGGCTGGCCAGTCTCACGGTGGACGAACCCCCCGCGGCCCCCACCGAAGCTCGGCGCCCCTCCTTGTGGCAGGTCCTGCGCCGTCCCGAAGTGGCCGCCTTGCTGCTGGTCTGTTTCCTCAACCAGCTGTCCCACGGTCCTTACTACACCTTCTACTCCATCCTGCTGCAACAACATGGCTACCCTGGACTGGCGGTGGGGGCGCTGTGGTCCTGGGGCGTAGTGGCGGAGATCCTGGTCTTCCTGGTGGCGGGGCGCCTGTTCGCCCGCTACACCCTGCGCGCCCTGATGGTGGCCAGCCTGTCGCTCACCGGCCTGCGCTGGCTGCTCATCGGCCACGCAGTGGATCAGCCGGCGGTCATGCTGTTGGCCCAGACCCTGCATGCCGCCAGTTTCGGGCTCTACCACGCTGTGGCCATCCATCTGATCCACCTCTATTTTCCCGGCCGGCTGCAAGGGCGCGGCCAGGCCCTCTACAGCAGCCTCAGTTTCGGCGCCGGTGGCGCGGCGGGCAGCCTGCTGGCCGGCCTGAGCTGGGAGCGTCTGGGAGCGGCGGCCAGCTTCGACCTTGCTGCCGCCGCCGCCCTGGTGGGTGCCGGAGTGGCCTGGCGCCACCTGCCGCGGCGCCTTGACCCCCATCCCATCAACGGCTAGCATCGGGGTGGTTGCGCCGATTTGAAGCACAGCTTGCGGGCGCGTTACAAATGCAGCTAAAGCGGCGGTGAAACCTGCTTTAGCGTGCCACCCACGCGAGCGGGTTTTTTTATGCCCGCCGATCGACGAGGAAGGCCCATGGAACACGACGACCCACTGCATTTCGATACCCTGGCGGTGCGCGGCGGGCAGCACCGCACCAACGAAGGCGAGCACAGCGAACCCGTCTTCACCACCTCCAGTTATGTGTTCTCCAGCGCTGCCGAGGCCGCGGCCCGCTTCGCCGGCGACGCCCCCGGCAACATCTACTCCCGCTTCACCAACCCCACGGTGCGCACCTTCGAAGAACGCTTGGCTGCCCTGGAGGGCGGTGAACGTTGCGTCGCCACCGCCTCGGGGATGGCCGCCATCCTCAGCACCTGCCTGGGGTTGCTCCAGGCCGGTGACCACATCGTCTCCAGTCGGGCCATCTTTGGCTCCACCGTGGTGCTGTTCGACAAATACCTCAGTCGTTTCGGCATCCAAGTAAGCTATGTGGACCTCAGCGACATCTCGGCCTGGGAGCGGGCCATTCGCCCCCAGACCCGGCTGCTGTTCCTCGAGACCCCTTCCAACCCTCTCACCGAGATCGCCGACATCGCCGAGCTGGCCGAACTGGCTCACCGCCACGGTGCCTGGCTGGCGGTGGACAACTGCTTCTGCACCCCGGCACTCCAGCGCCCGCTGGCGCTGGGTGCCGATCTGGTGATCCACTCGGCGACCAAATACATCGACGGCCAGGGACGTTGCGTGGGCGGGGCGGTGGTGGGGCCTCAGGATCTGGTGGGAGAGGGGGTCTACGGCCTCATCCGCACCGCAGGACCCTCCATGAGCCCCTTCAACGCCTGGGTGTTTCTCAAGGGGCTGGAGACGCTGCGGCTGCGCATGGCGGCCCACTGCGCCAACGCCAGGGAGCTGGCCCGCTGGCTGGAAGCGCGTCCTGAAGTGCGGCGGGTGTACTACCCCGGCCTGGAGAGTCACCCCCAACATGAGCTGGCCCGCCGACAGCAGGACGATTTCGGCGGCATCGTCGCCTTCGAGCTCGCAGGCGGGCGCGAGGCCGCCTGGCGCCTCATCGACGCCACCCGCGTATTCTCTATCACCGCCAACCTCGGTGATGCCAAGAGCACCATCACCCATCCGGCCAGCACCACCCACGGCCGCATGAGCCCGGAGGCGCGTGCCGCAGCGGGTATCGGCGAAGGGTTGATCCGCTTGTCGGTGGGCCTGGAGGCGGTAGAAGATCTCAAGGCCGATCTCGCCCGCGGACTCGAGACGCGCTAGAATCCCCTTCATGCCTGATAAAAAAGATCAGATTCTGTCGTCCCTGTCGGCCCTGGTATTCACCTTCTGGGCTGGGGGACAATGGGCCGTGGGCTATCTGGCAGCGCCCACCTTGTTCGCCAACCTGGACCGGGTCAGTGCCGGGGCAGTGGCCGGCCAGCTGTTCCATATCATTGCCTGGGTGGGGCTGGTGGTGGGGTTGGTACTGGCGTTGTTGAATCGTATTCAGGGTGGGTGGGGCTGGCGTGGCGCGGCCTTGTTGGCTGTGGCGGTACTGGCAGCCCTCTCCCTGTTCGTGCTGCAGCCGATGATGGCCGAACTCAAGGCCGCCGGACTCGAAAACGCCGACACGGCAGCCCGTTTCGGACGTCTGCATGGAATCTCCTCGGCCCTGTATCTGCTGCAGAGCCTGTTGGCGGTGGCACTGGCCTGGGCCGGTCCACTGAGGGCGGTTCAGAACTCCAGCGGGGTCTTGTCGGAGGGGCGATAGAGCACCGCCATGCGTCCGATGAGCTGGACCAACTCCGCCCCGGTGCGTTGGCACAACGCCTCTGCCTGGGCCCGGCGCTCCGCCCGTTCCCCGGCGAGGCGGACCTTGATGAGGGCATGATCGGTGAGGGCGCGCTCGGTCTCCGCCACCAGACCGTCGCTCAGGCCGCCGGCGCCCACCAGGATCACCGGGCGCAGCGTGTGCGCCAGGGCGCGTAAACGATGACGTTGCCGGCCGGTCAAAGTAGTCATGGGTACACCCTTGAGTGAAAGTGAGTCGAAAAAACGCCGTTCGAAGACGACGGTCCCCGCCAGCCCCTTCAACCCCGTCAAGCTGGAACTGGCCCTGGTGCTGGTGGTGGGGGTGAGCGTCTTTCTGGCCGTCCCCCGCTTGGTGGAAGGCGAGGGCACACAGCTCGCCGTGCTGGCGGCCTATGGTGCCCTGGCGGCCGTGTGGATCACCGTGCGTACCCGGCGGATCCTGCACCGCGTGCGCCAGGGCGGCGAATTCTAGTCCGGCCATGGGGAAAAGTAAAAGCAGCCGTCGCTGGTTGCAGGAACACCATGACGACCGTTTCGTGCAGCGCGCCAGACAATGCGGTTATCGCTCCCGGGCGGCCTTCAAACTCATCGCCCTGGACGAGAAGGACCGCCTCTTCCGCCCCGGGATGACAGTGGTGGACCTGGGCGCGGCCCCGGGCGGCTGGTCGCAGGTGGCTGCGGAACGGGTGGGTGAGGGCGGTCGGGTGGTGGCCCTGGACCTGTTGCCCATGGAACCCCTCGCGGGAGTGGAGCGCATCCAGGGGGACTTCACCGAGGAGGCGGTGCTGGTACGCCTGGAAGCGGCGTTGGAAGGCGGCCGGGTGGACTGGGTCCTCTCCGACATGGCGCCCAACATGAGCGGTGTGCGCTCGGTGGACCAGGCACGGGCGATGTATCTGGTGGAGCTGGCGTTGGATCTGGCATGCCGTGTGCTCGCTCCTTCGGGTGGCCTGGTGGTCAAGGCCTTCCAGGGGGAGGGATTCGATACCTTTCTGCGCCAGACGCGGGACACCTTCCACAAGGTGGTGATCCGCAAACCCGAGGCCTCGCGGGCACGCAGCCGCGAGCTCTACCTGGTGGCCAAGGGGCTGCGGATGGGGTAACGTAGCGAAACCACCGGCGGGGCGCACGGTCCTAACAAGAGCAAGAAACCGAAAGCTTTGGTCGGGAATAGCGAGAGTCGAGGGATAACGTTTTGAGTGAAATGGCAAAAAACATCATCCTCTGGGTGGTGATCGCGATCGTTCTGTTGTCGGTGTTCAACAATTTCGCACCCCAGCAGACCGCCGCCCACCCGATGGAATATTCGGAATTCGTCCAGGACGTGAAGGACGGGCGGGTGAAGAGCGTGCTCATCCAGGGTCGCACCATCTACGGCACCACGGTGGATGGCGAGAAATTCACCACCTACAGCCCCGGTGACCCGGGACTGATCGGAGACCTGCTCGACAACGGCGTCGCCATCAGCGCCAAGCCCCCCGAGCAACAAGGGGTGTTGATGCAGATCTTCATCTCCTGGTTCCCCATGCTGCTGCTCATCGCCGTGTGGATTTTCTTCATGCGCCAGATGCAGGGCGGTGGTGCCGGTCGCGGCGCCATGTCCTTCGGCAAGAGCCGGGCACGCATGCTGGGTGAAGACCAGGTGAAGGTCACCTTCGCCGACGTCGCCGGCTGCGACGAGGCCAAGGAGGAAGTGGCCGAGCTGGTGGAATTCCTGCGCGACCCGGGCAAATTCCAGAAACTGGGCGGCAAGATTCCCCGGGGTGTGTTGATGGTGGGACCGCCGGGCACCGGTAAGACCCTGCTGGCCAAGGCCATCGCCGGGGAGGCCAAGGTGCCGTTCTTCACCATCTCCGGCTCCGATTTCGTGGAGATGTTCGTCGGTGTGGGGGCCTCGCGGGTGCGTGACATGTTCGATCAGGCCAAGAAACACGCCCCCTGCATCATCTTCATCGACGAAATCGACGCCGTGGGGCGCCATCGTGGTGCCGGCCTGGGTGGTGGTCACGACGAGCGTGAGCAGACCCTGAACCAGTTGCTGGTGGAAATGGACGGTTTCGAGGGCAACGAGGGCATCATCGTCATCGCTGCCACCAACCGCCCCGATGTGCTCGACCCGGCGCTGCTGCGCCCGGGCCGTTTCGACCGTCAGGTGGTGGTGCCCCTGCCCGATCTGCGTGGTCGTGAGCAGATCCTCAAGGTCCACATGCGCAAGGTGCCGTTGGACGACGATGTGCGTGCCGACGTCATCGCCCGTGGTACCCCCGGTTTCTCCGGGGCCGATCTGGCCAACTTGGTCAACGAGGCCGCCCTGTTCGCCGCGCGTCAGAACAAGCGCCTGGTGAGCATGGAGGACTTCGAAAAGGCCAAGGACAAGATCATGATGGGCGCCGAGCGCAAGTCCATGGTGATGAGCGAGGAGGAGAAACGCCTCACCGCCTACCATGAGGCCGGTCATGCCATCGTCGGTCTCAAGGTGCCGGCGCACGACCCGGTGTACAAGGTCTCCATCATCCCCCGCGGCCGTGCCCTGGGAGTGACCATGTTCCTTCCCGAGGAGGATCGTTACAGCTACAGCAAGCAGCGCCTGGAGAGCCAGATCTGCTCGTTGTTCGGCGGGCGTATCGCCGAGGAACTCATTTTCGGGCCGGAATACGTCACCACCGGCGCCTCCAACGACATCCAGCGCACCACCGAGCTGGCGCGCAACATGGTGACCAAGTGGGGCCTGTCCGAGCGCCTCGGTCCCTTGGTCTATTCCGAGGAAGAGGGAGAGGTGTTTCTCGGCCGCTCGGTGACGCAGCAGAAGCACGTCTCCGAGGAGACCGCCCACCTCATCGACGAGGAAGTGCGGGCGATCATCGATCGCAATTATGAACGGGCCAAGCGCATTCTGGTGGAGAACATGGACAAGCTTCACCTGATGGCCGAGGCCCTGATGAAATACGAGACCATCGATCGGGAACAGATCGATACCATCATGAACGGCAAGATGCCCGGTCCGCCCAGCGGCTGGAACGACGATGACGCCGGTGGCGGCCGCGGTGTCACGGCCGAGGAGCCCCCTCCGGCCAAGCCGGCCGACGAAGGCAAACCGGCCGGCGGTGAGATCGGAGGTCCCGCCGGCCAGACCTGACGTCCTTTCCCGATGGCAAACGGCAACGGCCCGGGCGGGGTGTCGCATCTGCGTCTCAAGGGGCATGTCCTCACCCTGGATCGCCCCCGCATCATGGGCATTCTCAACGTCACCCCCGATTCCTTTTCGGACGGGGGTGAGTTTTTGCGTCTGGAACGGGCGTTGGAACAGGCACGGCGGCTGGTGGCCGAAGGCGCCGACATCATCGACATCGGCGGGGAATCCACCCGCCCCGGCGCTGCCCCCGTCCCCGAAAAGGAAGAGCTCGCCCGGGTGATCCCGGTGATCCGTGCCTTGAGCGCGGAGCTGGACGTGCCGTTGTCGGTGGATACCAGTAAACCGGAGGTGATGCGTCAGGCGGTGGCTGCGGGGGCGGCGATGATCAACGATGTCAACGCCCTGCGCGCCCCGGGGGCGTTGGAGGCGGCGGCCGACAGTGGGGCCGCGGTCTGTTTGATGCACATGCGGGGCACGCCGCGGGAGATGCAGCGCGATCCCCGTTATGGTGACGTGGTGGCCGAGGTTGCGTCGTTTCTGGAGGAACGATGGCGGGCGGCGCGCGCCGTCGGCATCCCCGAGGATGCCCTGGTGCTGGATCCCGGCTTCGGCTTCGGCAAGACGGTGGCCCACAACCTCACCCTGTTCACCGCCCTGCCCGCGCTGTCGCGCCGGGCGCCGCTGCTGGTGGGATTGTCGCGCAAGAGTCTGATCGGCGCCCTCACCGGTCGCGAGGACCCCAAAGAACGCATCCATGGCAGTGTCGCCATGGCCCTACTGGCCGCCCAGCGTGGGGCCGCCATCCTGCGGGTGCACGATGTCGCGGCCACCATTGATGCCTTGCGGTGTTGGATCGCAGTGGAAGAAACGGCACATTCGTTGGCAGAATAGGCGCGAGAAGACACAGCGGTCCAAGGGAGGGGCAATGCAGAAACGTTATTTCGGTACCGACGGCATCCGCGGCCGGGTGGGAGAGTACCCCATCAACGCCGACTTCGTCCTCAAACTGGGCTGGGCCGCCGGTCGGGCGCTGGGGCGTTGCGGCGGGCGTTTCGTCATCGGCAAGGACACCCGTATCTCCGGTTACATGTTCGAATCGGCCTTGCAGGCCGGTCTCTCCGCCTCGGGCAACGACATCTTTCTCTTGGGGCCCATGCCCACGCCGGCGGTGGCCTATCTCACCCGGACGCTGCACGCCGATGCCGGTATCGTCATCAGCGCCTCCCACAACCCCTACTATGACAACGGCATCAAATTCTTCTCCAGCCAAGGGAGTAAACTCCCCGACGAAGACGAACTGGCCATCGAGGCCTTGCTGACTCGCTCCATGGAGACGGTGGACTCGGCCCGCCTGGGCAAGGCCACCCGGGTGAACGACGCCGCGGGACGTTACATCGAGTTCTGCAAGAGTACCATCCCGCAGCGGGTCGAACTGCGGGGGCTGCACATCGTGGTGGATTGTGCCAATGGCGCCGCCTATCACGTGGCACCGGCGGTGTTCACCGAACTGGGGGCG
>JALSHN010000266.1 GCA_026982215.1 Gammaproteobacteria bacterium | reverse complement strand
CAGGCGCGTGGATTCCTCTATTATGTCTCCCTCAAGGGGGTCACCGGTGCCGCCCATCTGGAGCTGGCTACGGTGAAGGCCCGTCTGGGGGCGTTGCGGAGATTGACCGAACTGCCCCTAGGGGTGGGATTCGGCATTCGTGACGCCGACACCGCCGCCCAGGTGGCTCGATTCGCCGATGCGGTGGTGGTGGGCAGTGCCTTGGTGCGCCGAATCCAGGACAATCTTGGGCACCGGGAGCAGACCCTGGCGGAGATCACTGATTTGTTACGGCAGATGCGCCGGGCGATGGACGAGGCCAAGACCGCCCAGCGACAGGAGAAGACATCGTGAGCTGGTTCGAAAAACTCATGCCCAGTCGCATCCGCACCCAGGGGGACCGCAAGCGACAGGTCCCCGAGGGCCTGTGGACCAAGTGTCCCGAGTGCCAGTCGGTGCTCTACCGGGTGGATCTGGAGCGTAATCTCGACGTCTGCCCCAAGTGCGGTCACCATTTCCGCATCGGTGCCCGCCGGCGGCTGGACATCTTCCTCGACCCCGAGCCCCGCGAGGAGATCGGCGCCGAGCTGGAGCCGGTGGACGTGCTCAAATTCAAGGACTCCAAGAAATACAAGGACCGCCTCTCCCAGGCCCAGAAGGCCACCGGCGAGCGCGACGCCCTGGTGGTCATGCAAGGGGCGCTCAAGGGCATGCCGCTGGTGGCCTGTGCCTTCGAGTTCCGGTTTATGGGCGGTTCCATGGGCTCGGTGGTGGGCGAGCGTTTCGTGCGCGCGGTGGACGTCTGTCTGCGCGAGGCCATTCCCTTGGTGTGCTTCGCCGCGTCCGGCGGGGCGCGGATGCAAGAGGCCCTGTTCTCCCTGATGCAGATGGCCAAGACCAGCGCTGCACTACGTGAGCTCTCCGCCAGAGGTATTCCTTATGTCTCGGTGATGACCGACCCCACCATGGGCGGGGTCTCCGCCAGCCTGGCCATGCTGGGTGACATCAACGTGGCCGAACCCAAGGCCCTGATCGGTTTCGCCGGCCCGCGGGTGATCGAACAGACCGTCCGCGAGACCCTGCCCGAGGGTTTCCAGCGGGCCGAATTCCTGTTGGAACACGGGGCGGTGGACCTGGTGATCGATCGCCGCCAGATGCGCGAGCGTCTGGCGAATCTGCTCGGCATGCTCAGCCACCGCCCCCTCTCTTGAGCCTGTCCATGCGCAGCCTGGCCGAGTGGTTGGCTTGGCAGGAACGGCTCCACCCTGCCGAGATGGCCCTGGGACTGGAGCGAGTGCAGGCGGTCCTGGCGCGGCTGGGCCTGTCCCGCCCGCCCTTCACCGTGGTCACTGTGGCCGGCACCAACGGCAAGGGTTCCACCGTGGCCTTCCTCGAACGCATGTTGTGCTCCGGCGGTCACCGGGTGGGGGCCTATTCCTCGCCCCATGTGTTCCGTTACACCGAACGGGTGCGCATTGATGGCGAGGAGATTGATGAGATGGCGTTGTGCCGGGCTTTCCAGCGCGTGGAAGAAGTCCGGGGCGATATCCCGCTCACCTATTTCGAATACGGCACCCTGGGGGCATTGGTCGCCTTCTCCGAGGCCGGGGTGGAGCTGGCCGTGCTGGAGGTGGGACTGGGTGGACGGCTGGATGCAGTCAATGCGGTGGATCCCCAGCTCAGCGTGATCACCCCGGTGGACCTGGATCACCAGCAGTGGCTCGGGCCGGACCGCGAGGCCATCGGTGCCGAGAAGGCCGGCATCCTCCGCCCTGGTGTGCCCCTGGTGCTGGGTGACCCCGACCCGCCTGCCTCGGTGATCGCGCGGGCCGAGGCCCTGGCCGTGCCCCTTCATCGCCTGGGACTGGACTATGCCTTGGAGCCCGCCGGGCCCGCGGGTTGGTGCTGGCGCGGTCCGGGCGACTACCCCCCGGTCCGTACCCTGGGGCTGGAGGGAGCGCATCAGGCCGACAACGCCGCCACCGCTCTGATGGCTCTGCACTGCCTGAGTCCGCATTTCCCGGTGGATCCCATCCGGGCCGTGGCCGCTCTGGCCGAGACCCGCCTGCCCGGTCGCCAGCAGCGCCTCCCCGGGGCGCCGGAGTGGTTGGTGGATGTGGGGCACAATCCCCACGCCGCTCGTGCCCTGGCCCGGCGTTTGGCTGCGGATCCCCGACCCACGGTGGCGGTGGTGGCGCTGTTGGCGGACAAGGACCCCCACGGCTTTCTCGCCCCCTTGCTGCCGTATCTGGAGGGGCTGCATCTGGCTGGACT
>JALSHN010000265.1 GCA_026982215.1 Gammaproteobacteria bacterium | reverse complement strand
GCCACCTGCTCGGTGGTGAGATCCCGTTTCTCCACCCACAGCATGCGGTGCTGGCCCGAGCCTTCCGGGGTGAACCCGAGGATCTCCCGCACCTGGAAGTCCTCGGGTTCGGCGCGCAGCAGCGCCCGGGCGGGAGGAGCCCCCAGGGCACGGGGCAAGGAAGTGGTCGTCATTGTAGATTCTCGAGACGCTGCCGATGAATAGGGGGACGCCTTCTCACGAGGAGCCCTGCATGATGCCCCAAGCGACACCCAGCGGCGAGCCCCCGGTCCTCAAACGTTTCCTGAGCTTCTGCAAGATCCGCGAATATCCCAAGCGGCGGCCGGTGATCAAGCCCGGCGATCCGGCGGACACCCTCTATTACATCATCGAGGGCTCGGTGACGGTGAGCATGACCAACGAGGATGGGGACGACATCATCCTCGGCTACCTCAACCGCGGCGACTTCATCGGCGAGGTGGGGCTGTTCCTGGAGCAGGGCATCCGCCAAGTCACCGTGCGCACCCGCGCCCCCTGTACCATCGCCGAGATCGGTTATGCCCGTCTGCAGCAACTGGCGCGGCGGGAGCTCAAAGAGGTCTACGCCGACTTCCTGACCCTGGTGGGACGCCACGTGGCGGAACGGCTGGTACAGACGACGCGGAAGGTGGGCCATCTCGCCTTTCTGGACACCGCCGGGCGCATCGCCCACACCTTGCTGGAGCTGTGCCGCCAACCCGACGCCCTCACCCACCCCGAGGGCATGCAGCTCTACATCAGCCGCACCGAACTGGCCCGGATCGTCGGCTGTTCCCGGGAGATGGTGGGCCGGGTGATGCGCAACATGGAGGAACAGGGGCTGATCCGCACCCACGGCAAGACCATCGTGGTGCTGGGGGACCGGGAGGAATTGCTGGACCCCGAGCGGGACATCTCCATCCTCCGCCCGGCGGACGACTGACCACGAACTCACGCCGGTTGCAGCAACACCACCGCCTGGGCGGCGATCCCCTCCCCCCGACCGGTGAACCCCAGCCGTTCAGTGGTGGTGGCCTTGACGCTCACCTGCGACTCATCCACCCCCAGATCCGCCGCCAGATGGGCCCGCATGCGGGGGATGTGGGGCGCCAACTTGGGAGCCTGGGCGATCACTGTGCAATCGAGATTACCCACCTGCCAACCCCGCTCGCTCACCAGGCCCATCACCGCCCGTAGCAAATCACGGCTGTCGGCCCCCGCCCAGGCGGGGTCGCTGTCGGGGAAGTGTTGGCCGATATCCCCCAAAGCCAGGGCGCCGAGGAGGGCATCACAGACGGCGTGCAGCAAGACGTCGGCATCGGAATGACCGGCCAGGCCACGTTGATGGGGGATCTCCACCCCACCAAGGATCAACGGCCGCCCCGGGACCAGGGCATGGACGTCGAAGCCGTGACCGATTCTCATGATTTACCCCGCCGCTGAAGAAACAAGGCCGCCAGCTCCAGATCCCCCGGATGGGTGATCTTGATATTGTCCGCGCTGCCCGCCACCAGCCGGGGCCGCATCCCCAGCCGTTCCAATGCCTGGGACTCGTCGGTGACCATCTCGCCACTGGCCACCGCCGCCTCCAGGGCCTCGCGCAGCAACCGGTAACGGAACATCTGCGGGGTCAGGGCCCGCCACAGGTGGCTGCGATCCACCGTCTCCACCACCGCGCCCTCCCCGTCGGCCCGCTTGACGGTATCGGCCATGGGCAGGGCCAACAGCCCCCCCACCGGGTGACCTTCCAGGGTCTCCACCAGGCGGGCGAGATCCGTCGGGTGCAGGCAGGGACGGGCGGCATCGTGCACCAACACCCAATCCTCCTCCGCCGCCCGGTCCTCCAAGGCCCGCAGGCCGTTGAGCACCGAGTGCATCCGTTCTTCGCCACCGGGGGCGGTGACGACCCGGGGGTCACGGGCCATTCCCAATCCCGGCCAATGGGGATCACTCGCCTGCACGGCCACGGCCACGGCCTCCATGCGGGGGTGGCCCAGCAACACGGCGAGGCTGTGCTCCAGCACCGTGCGCCCGAGTAAGGGGAGATATTGTTTGGGACGCTCCCCACCCATGCGCCGACCCACGCCGGCGGCGGGCACCACACCCCACAACCGCTCAGTCATCGCGGATGATCTGGTAGAAGGTCTCCCCGGGGCCGATCATCCCCAACTCCAGGCGGGCCCGCTCCTCCACCGCTTCCAGGGCGGAACGCAGGTCGGCCACCTCGGCCTCCAGGGCCCAATTACGGGCAGTGAGGG
>JALSHN010000264.1 GCA_026982215.1 Gammaproteobacteria bacterium | reverse complement strand
CCGGGTGGACAACCGTCGCGACCGCCTCCATCCCGGCCAGTTCGTCCAGGCGGTGATCGAGACCCAGGCCGGCGAGGCGGTCACCGCCGTCCCCGAAGAAGCCGTCACCCTGATGCAAGGCGCCCAAGTGGTGTTCCTGGTGGAAGGTGAGGAGATCCACCCCCAACCGGTGGAGACCGGGCTCACCCGCGCCGGCTGGACCGAGATCCGCGCCGGTCTGGAGGCCGGGGACGAGATCGTGGTGCGCGGGGTGTTCTTCCTGAAGTCCCTGCTGCTCAAGTCACAGATGGGCGAAGGCCACGCGCACTGAGGGGGCAAGGATGCTGAACAAACTGGTCGAACTCTCGCTGCGTTACAAATTCCTGGTGATCATCATCTTCGCGGTGGTGGCCGCCGCCGGCTGGCGGGCAGTGCACCAGGTCCCCATCGACGCCTTCCCCGACGTCACCCCGGTGCAGGTGAACATCTACACCGAATCCCCCGGGCTGGCTGCCGAGGACGTGGAGCAACTGCTCACCTTCCCCATCGAGTCCGGTATGGCCGGGCTGCCCAAGGTGCAGCAGATCCGCTCGGTATCCCTGTTCGGGCTGTCCTACGTCTCGGTGTACTTCGAAGACGACATGGACATCTACTTCGCCCGCCGCCTGGTGATGGAACGGCTGCAGGAAGTGGCCGACCGCATCCCCGAGGGCTACGGCACCCCGGAGATGGGCCCCAACACCTCCGGGCTCGGGCAGGTGTTCTGGTACACCGTGGAGAAGGTGGACCAGCAACTGGACGCCGCCCGCGACGACCCCGAGACCCTGATGGAGTTGCGCACCTGGCAGGACTGGACGGTGCGGCTGATCCTGCGCACCGCTCCAGGCGTGGACGACGTCATGTCCTGGGGCGGTTTCGAGCGCCAATACCAAGTGGTGGTCGATCCCATGAAGCTCATCGAATACGACGTCAGCTTCAAAGAGGTGATGGAGGTCATCCAGGCCAACAACCGCCAGGTGGGCGGCCAATTCATCGAACAAGGACCGGAACAATACTTGGTCCGTGGACTCGGGTTGGTGCGCGACACCCACGACCTTGGTCTAGTGGTACTCAAAGTGGTGGACGGCACCCCGGTGTATCTGCGCGACATCGCCACCATCACTCCTGCTCCTGGGCTGCGCTTCGGCGCCGTCACCCGCGACGGCCGCGAAGTCGTGCTGGGCATGACCCTCTCCCGCATCGGCGAGAACGCCAAGAACGTGGTGGACGCAGTGAAGGAAAAGCTGGCCATCGTCCGCGACGCCCTGCCCGAAGACATCCGGGTGGAACCGGTCTACGAACGCACCGACCTGGTGGAAAAGGCCGTCAACACCGCCACCCGCGCCCTCATCGAAGGCGCCATCCTGGTAGCCATCGTCCTGTTCCTGTTCCTCGGTGAGTTGCGCTCGGCGCTGGTGGTGATCGCCGCCCTGCCCCTGGCGATGCTCATCGCCTTCATCATGATGCAGGAATTCGGCCTCTCGGCGAACCTGATGTCCCTGGCCGGATTGGCCATCGGCATCGGCATGATGATCGACGGCGCGGTGGTGGTCACCGAAAACGCCTTCCGCATCATGGCCGAGCGCCGAGCCCGGGGTGAAAAGGTGGATCGCACCGCCGCCGTGCTCACCGCCGCCCGCGAGGTGGCCAACCCGGTGGCCTTCGCCATCCTCATCATCATCGTCGTCTTCCTGCCGCTGTTCTCTCTGGAAGGGCTGGAAGGCAAGCTGTTCAAACCGATGGCCTTCAACATCAGCTTCGCCATGGCCGGCTCGTTGATCCTCGCCCTCACCCTCATCCCGGTGCTGGCCGCCTTGATCCTCAAACCCAAGGAAGAACGCGATACCTTCCTGGTGGCCGGCATCAAGCGGCTCTATCTGCCGCTGCTCTCCTGGGCGCTGCAGCACAAAAAGACCGTGGTGGGCAGCGCCGTGGCCCTGCTGCTGGCCAGCCTCAGCATCTTCCCCTTCCTGGGCAAGGAATTCATGCCCGAACTCCAGGAAGGCTCCATCATGTGGCGGGTCACCTCCATCCCATCCACCTCCCTGGAGGAATCCATCCAGGTGTCGCACCGCATCGCCGAGGCGCTGGGCGAATACCCCGAGGTGGAGACCACCCTGGCGATGATCGGCCGGGCCGAGAAGGGGGAGACCGCCGACGTCAACTACATGGAGATCTACACCGCGCTGCACCCTCCCGAGGAATGGGGCACGGACCGCAGCATCGAAGAACTGGTCGAC
>JALSHN010000263.1 GCA_026982215.1 Gammaproteobacteria bacterium | reverse complement strand
CCCCTCGGTCGAGGCCACGGGGCAGGCCGCCATCATCATGATGGAAAAATTCCCCCCCAGACGCATCATCGACGTCTCCCCCAAGGTACACCCCCCGGCATACAAGGCCTGAGTGACCCCGGCGACGATACCTGGCCGGTCCCGCCCCACCAGGGAGACCATGAACCACCTCAACCGCTGCCCCATTTCGGCACCTCCTCGAGAACACCCCTCAATGCAACGTCCCGTGGGCGAAATAGATCACCACCACCCCCGCAATGATCAGCGCGAGCTGCTCCACCAAGGCCCGCCGATCCACCCGCTTATGCAGATCGGGGATCAGATCGGCCACCGCCACATAGATGAAACTGGCCGCGGCCACCGCCAACACATAAGGCAAGGCCGCCTGCAACCAACCAAAGGCCATCCAGGCCAACACCCCGCCCACCACCGTAGTCAGGCTGGACAGTACATTGAACCACAAGGCCTCGGCGCGACTGTAGCCACTGTGAAGCAGCACCGCGAAATCCCCCACCTCCTGAGGAATCTCATGGGCGGCCACCGCCAAGGCCGTGACCACCCCCAGATGAACATCAGTGAGGAAGGCCGCGCCGATGAGGATCCCATCGAGAAAATTGTGCAAACCGTCACCGAACAGCACCAAGGTCCCGGCACTGGGCCTGCGTCCCGGCTCCTCCGCCCCATGCACCTCACAGGCATCCTGATGACAATGGCGCCACAACACCAGCCGCTCGAGGACGAAGAAGACCAGTACCCCCGCCAACACCGTCCCCAGCACCTGGTGCACCTCCACTCCCGGCGCCGCCACCGCGTGAGGCAACAAGGCCAAAAACGCCGCCCCCAGTAAGGCCCCGGTGGCAAAACTCACCAAATGGGGCAACGCACGCGTGCGCAAGCGCTCGGAAAACGCCAAAAACAGTGCCGCGGCGAGCACACTGAGCACACCGCCCACCAGAGAGAACACCACGATCCACGCCAGCAGACTCACCGCGCCTCCAACCAGATCAGACTCGCCATCCGTCCGGTGACCCCGTCGCGGCGATAAGAGAAAAAGCGTCCGTCACTCCAGGTACAACGCCCACCGCCATACACCGTCACCCCCAAGGCCTCGAGACGGCGGCGGGCCAAAGCAAACAGATCGGCCCGCCAACGGTCCCCATGGGGATGGAAACAGCGCTCCGCCCCCGGATCCCCTGTCACGAAGGCCCGCCGCACCTCCCCGCCCACCACGAAGGCCTCCGGACCGATGGCCGGCCCCAACCACGCCGACAGCGTCACCCCAGCCCGTCCCATCGCCGCCACCGTCGTCTCCAGCACCCCCGCGGCCAGCCCGCGCCAACCGGCATGCACCGCCGCCACCACCGAGGCCTCGGCGTCGCACAACAACACCGGCAGACAATCAGCGGTGAGCACGGCACACACCCGTCCCGGGATCCGCGTCAACGCCGCATCCCCCTCCGGCTGAGTCTGGGGGCAACGATCCAGATCCACCACCGTGGTGCCATGCACTTGGCGCAACCAGCGCGGCGCCTGCGGCAACGGCACCCCGGTGAGCAACGCAGCCCGATTTCGCGCCACTGCCTCCGGCGCATCCCCTACATGATCGGCGAGATTGAAGCCCGCGAAGGGCGGAGGCGACACCCCGCCCTCGCGGGTGGTGCTCACCGCCCGCACCCCCGGGGGCACCGGCCAGTCGGGCACGAACCATCCCCGGCTCACCCCGCCCCCTCCTGTGCCTGGGCGTCCTGCCGCAAGGCCTCGAGCAACGCCGCCATGTCCACCGGTAGCGGCGAGCGCCACCCCATCCACTCACCGCTCAGCGGATGGGCCAACTCCAGGCGCGCGGCGTGCAAGGCCTGGCGCCGAAATCCCCGCAAGGTCCGGATCAATTCCTCGCTGGCCCCCCGCGGCAGACGCAAACGGCCACCGTAGACCGGATCCCCCACCAAGGGATAACCCCGATGGGCCATGTGGACGCGGATCTGGTGAGTGCGACCGGTCTCCAGGCGCACCCGGATACGGCTATGGGCCCGGAACCGTTCCAACACACGATAGTGCGTCACCGCCGTCTTCCCCCCCTGAGGGCGCACCGCCATCCGTTTGCGATCCGTCGGATGGCGCCCGATGGCGGCATCCACCTTCCCCCCGCCGGTCATCACCCCTACCACCACCGCCTCATATGCGCGGTGCACCTCACGGGCCTGGAGCGCAGCCACCAGCACCGCATGGGCCTCCAAGGTCTTGGCCACCACCATGAGGCCGGTGG
>JALSHN010000262.1 GCA_026982215.1 Gammaproteobacteria bacterium | reverse complement strand
ACCGCCTGCATCTGGGGTTGCCGCATGCCGGTGGAGTTGCTCATCGATCCCTGGAATCCCTCTTATCGCTACCGCTTCGAGACCTTCTGTTATGGGCCCAAAAGCTGCCCCTTCTACCGGGCGGGTGCTCCCCGCAAGGTGCCGGGTCGCAAGGGCATGACCTACGTCGAAGAGGACTGGGTGGACGAGGAGGAAACGGCCCACCGCGGGCCGGATGAGTGAGCGTCAGCCATTGAGCAAAATCGTC
Organism: Gammaproteobacteria bacterium; assembly: GCA_026982215.1. Lineage (GTDB taxonomy): Bacteria > Pseudomonadota > Gammaproteobacteria > S012-40 > S012-40 > S140-43. Next base: position 2,023 of record JALSHN010000262.1, on the reverse strand, counting down.
CGGGGGGATGCCGATTGCGGCTGGGGTTGGGTCCCTCGCCCGGCAGGGTCAAGGCGCACTACCGCCTTCTTTGTTCGCTCAGCAGTTGCATCACCCGTCGCCAGCCGGCTTCGGCCTCGGGGCCGGCCTTTTCGAACACCTGGGTCAGTTGTCGGCGTTGCTCGCCGGTGAGTTGTTCTTCCAGTCGCCGGCCTTGGGGAGTGAGCTGGAGTCGCTTGATTCGGCGGTCTTGCGGGTCTCGTGTCGACTGGATGTGGCCGTCGTTCACCAGTTGCCGTAGCGGCCGGTTCAGGTACTGCTTGCTGACCTGCATGATCCTCAGCAGTTCGTTGATGCTGCAGCCTGGGTTGCGGCCCACGAAGTAGAGGATGCGGTGGTGGACGCGGGAATAGCCCAGGGCCTCGAGCCGCTCGTCGGGGTGGGCGGTGAGGGCGCGGAAGCCGAAGTGGAGGGCTTCCAGGGCCTCGTTGAGGCGCTGTTCTTGGTCGTCCTGGGGGGGTGGGTCTATTTTGTCAATCATGTTGACATTTTAGCGCCAGGGTGGGCATGATTCCATGGGTCAATAGGGTTGACCTTGAGGTGCGTCATGAACGAGGGCGTGTGTTGGCTGGAGGGGGAGATCGTGCCGTTGGAGCAGGCGCGTGTCCCGGTGTTGGATCATGGTTTTCTCTACGGCGATGGGGTGTTCGAGGGGATTCGCTTCTATGGCGGTGTGCCCTTCTTGTTGGTGGAACACCTGCGGCGGTTGCGGGATTCGGCGCGGGCCATCGCCTTGGATCTGCCCTGGAGCGAGGCGGAATTGGCCGGGATCGTCGAGGCGGTGGTGGAGGCCGCGGGGAGGGAGGATGGCTACGTCCGTTTGATCGTCACCCGGGGGGAGGGACCTTTGGGGATCGATCCGGCGAGTTGTGAGCGGCCGCGGTTGATCGTGATCGCCAGCCGCTTGGAGATGGTGGATCGGGCGGCGCGGAGGGAAGGGATTCGGCTGGTCGTCGCGGCCACCCGGCGCCTGCCACCGGATGGCCTGGATCCGCGGATCAAGAGCCTCAATTATCTCAATCATGTCTTGGCCCGGATCGAGGCCAACCGGGCGGGTGCCGACGAGGCGGTCCTGCTCAATGCCCAGGGCCGGGTGGCCGAGGGGACGGCGGACAATCTGTTCGTGGTCCGCGACGGCCGCTTGGCGACGCCGCCGGTGATCGATGGTGCCTTGCCGGGCATTACCCGCGCGCTCGTCCTCCAATTGGCGGGTGAGATGGGCATCGAGGTGCAGGAGCAGTCGCTGGCGCCCTATGATCTGTACACGGCCGATGAGTTGTTTCTCACCGGTACGGGGGCCGAGCTGATCCCGGTGCGCGAGATCGACGGCCGGCCGCTGAGAGCGTGTCCGGGGCCGTTGTTCCTGCGCTGCCAGCAGGCCTTTCGGCGATATATCGCGGCTTGTTGCCAAGGGGCGGGGTGAGGCAGGGGGCTGGGTTCGGCGCTTGTGTTCGTTGGTGAGCCCGCCTTCGGCCCGTGTTTTCCTTCAGCCGAGCAGCCGGGTGAGGATGGCCTGGTAGATGGCGGACAGGCGTTCCAGCTCGGCGATGGAGACCCATTCGTCCACTTGGTGGATGGAGGCGTTGACGGGGCCCAGTTCGATGACTTGGGCGCCGGTGGGGGCGATGAAGCGGCCGTCGGAGGTGCCGCCGGAGGTGGACAGTTGGGGGGTATGGCCGGTGATCTCCCGCACGGCTTGACGGGCGGCGTCCACCAGCTCACCGGCGGGGGTGAGGAAAGGCTGGCCGGAGAGACTCCAGTGGATCCGGTAGTCCAGGTCGTGGCGGTCGAGGATGGCCTCGGTGCGGGCCTGTAACTCCTCGGCGGTGGATTCGGTGGAGAAGCGGAAGTTGAACAGGCATTCCAGTTCGCCGGGGATGACGTTGGTGGCTCCGGTGCCGGCGTGGAGGTTGGAGATTTGGAAGGTGGTGGGGGGGAAGTGGGCGTTGCCGCGGTCCCATTCCTGCCGGCTCAGTTCGGCCAG
>JALSHN010000261.1 GCA_026982215.1 Gammaproteobacteria bacterium | reverse complement strand
GCGGCTGGCCCTGAGTCTGGTGCTGGTCTTGAGTGCTCTGATGCTGCCGCGCTTGTGGGCCGAGGCCGCCGGCGGTGAGGCCCGGCTCGCGCCCACGCCGCGTCTGGTCCAGGCGGGGAGCGGCTGGTCGGGGCCGCTGGAACCGATGCTGGGCTGGCGGCCGTTCTACCACGGTGCCGACCTGACGCTGGCCGGGGGCTATCGCCGTGGTCAGGCATGGGTGGAGGTGCACGTGGTGCATTATCGTGACCAGACCCAGGGGCGCGAGATCGTCAATTCCCGCAACCGACTCTACGACATGACGCCTTGGCGCCCCACGTGGATCCGCCAGGACGAGACCCGGCGTTCGATATCGCCGCCGGCTTTTTCTCCGGTGAGGGAGACACGGGTGCGTTCGCGCGAGGGGCGCTCGCTGGTGTTGTGGAGCTGGTACGAAGACGCCTGGGGACGGCGCCTCGATCCCTTGCTGCTCAAGTGGGACGAGATCCGCTCCCAGCTCGGTGGCCGGCCCGCCTGGGCGGATCTGGTGGTGCTGGCCGCCCCCTATGACATCGATCCCGAGGAGGGGCGTCGCCTGCTGAGTGCCTTCCTCGCCGAAACCGGGTTGCCGTTGCGTCGCGAGGCCGGGACATGAGCTCCCCCCTGGTGGTTCATGTGGTGCATCGACTGGCGATGGGGGGGCTGGAGAACGGCCTGGTGAACCTCATCAATCGCACTCCCCCCGGGCGTTACCGCCATGCGGTGGTGTGCATGACCGACCACAGCGATTTCGCCCGCCGTATCCAGGATCCCGCGGTGCCGGTGATCGACCTCCACAAGCGCGAGGGCCATGACTTGGGCGTCTACCGGCGTTTGCACGCCGTTTTTCGCCGCCTGAGGCCCGCTGTGGTGCATACCCGCAACATCGGTACTCTGGAGGCCCAGCTGGTGGCGCGCCTGGCCGGCGTTCCCCACGGCGTGCACGGCGAGCATGGGCGTGACATGAACGATCTCGATGGTACGCATCCGCGTCATCGCCTCCTCAGGCGGGTGAGCAGCCTGTGGCTGGACCGCTTTATCGCTCTCTCCGAGGACATCCGTGGTTGGTTGGTGGCGGTACAGGGCATCCGGGCGGACAAGGTCGTCCAGATCTACAACGGGGTGGACATCCAGCGTTTTCACCCCGGTGACAGTGAGCGGCCGCTGGCCTCGGCGCTGGGACTGCGTGATCGCGTGTTGGTGGGGACGGTGGGACGCCTCTCGCCGGAGAAGGACCAGCTCACCCTGCTGCGGGCCCATCTCGCCCTGTTGACGCGACGGCCCGGGTTGGCCAGCCGGCTGGCCCTGCTCATCGTCGGCGAAGGGCCGCTGCGCAGCGAGTTGCAGGCCATTCTGGACGCCGCGCCGCCGGCCTACCGTGCCACCGTCCATCTGCTCGGAGCCCGAGACGACGTCCCCGCTCTCATGAGAGAATGGGATCTGTTCGTTTTACCATCGCGTACGGAAGGGATCTCCAACACCATCCTGGAGGCCATGGCCAGCGGCCTGCCCGTGCTTGCCACGGCAGTGGGGGGCAATCCCGAGCTGGTGGTGGAGAACGAGACAGGACGTCTCGTCCCCCGCGACGACCCCGAGGCCATGGCCCATGCCTTGGACGACCTGCTCAGCGATCCCTCCCGCATGGCCCGGATGGGCCAGGCCGGTCGGGCTCGTGTGGAAGAAAGATTCAGCATCGAAGCGATGGTGGCGAAATATCTAGCGCTGTATGACCAACTGAACAACAAAGGCGTGTGATCCATGTGTGGATTGGTGGGACTGTTCGACCTCGGCGAGCCTCGCCCCATGGACGAGGGTGTGCTGTCACGAATGAATGAGACCCAGTTTCATCGCGGCCCCGACGAAGGTGGGTTGCATCTGGAGGCAGGGCTGGGGCTGGGACACCGCCGCTTGTCGATCATCGACCTGGCCTCGGGGCAGCAGCCCCTCTACAACGAGGATCAGTCGGTGGTGGTGGTGTTCAACGGCGAGATCTACAACTTCGCTGCCCTGGCCGAGGAGCTCAAGACGCGGGGGCACCGATTTCGCACCCATTGCGATACCGAGGTGATCGTCCACGCCTGGGAGGAATGGGGTGAGGGCTGTGTCGAGCGTTTCCGCGGCATGTTCGCCATTGCCCTGTGGGATCGCAACCGCCAAACCCTGTTTCTTGCCCGCGACCGGCTGGGCATCAAACCGCTGTATTACACCGTCTTGAACGACGGCCGGATGCTGTTTGCCTCTGAACTCAAGGCCC
>JALSHN010000260.1 GCA_026982215.1 Gammaproteobacteria bacterium | reverse complement strand
CGACGGTAATCCCCTCCCCGGGGTGTTGGTGTACGCCGAGGGGGTGAGTTACAACGGCATCTCCACCCCCAAACTCACCGATGCCCAGGGGCGGGCCTGTCTGACCGTCAAGCGCAGCACAGGGGGCGTCACCGAACAGGTGAAGATCTACGTCGAACAGGGTGGGGTGCGCTTCTATTACGACGTCAATGGCAACGACGTCATCGACACCCCCACCCAGCAAGGCTCCACCATCGACGGCTCGGGGCAGTGCGTCGAGCTGGGAGAGCTGGTGGTGAGTTTCGAGGGCCGTATCGAAGGTACGGTGTACGACCGTGACAACAGCCCCAAGGCCGGTTTCACCTTCTACACCGACTACGGCCGCAGTGTCACCACGGGCAGTGACGGCCGTTACAGCGTCCCCGCCCCGGTGGGGCAGACGGTCACCCTGTTCTATCCCGGGTGGTTCAGTGACGACGTTGCCGTGCCCGATACCACTCCGGTGGTGCATGACATCCACTTGCCCGACCGCCCGCCGGTGATCGTGCGTATCGAACGCGGCGCCGATGGTCGGGTGGACAACGGTGACGGACTGGTGCTCCGCGTGGTGGCTCAGGACCCCGATGGCGACCCCCTGAGTTATGCCTGGAATGCCAGTGTCGGCACCTTCAGCGCCCCCGATGCCGCCCAGACCACCTGGACCGCTCCGGTCTCGGGCAGCGGCATGGCCGAGCTGAGTGTCACCGTCACTGCGCGGGGACAGACGGCCACCAAGACCCTCACCGTCCTTTGGGGTACCCAGACCACCGGTACCACCCTGCGCTTCCAGTTCTACCGCAGCCAGTTCGGTCCCGATCCCGAACCGGTGGCCGGGGTGATGGTCGCCTTGAAGAAGAGCGATGGCACGGTGGAGACCCGCACCAGCGATGCCGACGGGGTGGTGGACTTCGGCGACATCGGCCAGGATCACGCCACCTACACCATCGCCTGGGAGTGGTCCTCGACCTTCACTTCGGATGTCGAGGTCGGTGTCATGCCACGTACTCTGCGCAGTTTCGTCGACGTCCCGGTGGGGGATACCGTCTTCTATCTCGACCAGGACGTCGGTCTGCGGGATTTTGGTTTCGGTACCGAACTGCTCTCGGAGATGAGCGAGACGGCCCTGGCCTACGAGTTCGCGGCAAACGACTGCGACGATCCCACCGACTTCACCGTCTCCGTCAACATCGATCCCGCCTACCGCGACCAGATCGACAGCGTGGTATTGCTGCCCATCGGCGACGAGCGACTCGCCAGCGATGGCAGCTCCCAGTTCAGTGCCGTGCTCTGTCCGCGGGCCTTCGGCAAAGACGGCAAACTGGACCTCCTCGCCGTGGGAATAGACGACACCACGGGAGAACTGATCGCCTACGGTCGGCTCATCGATCAACAACCCACGGACGGTGACATGCTCAGCATGACCATCGACACCGCAGCCGATCCCCTCACCTGGAGCATGACAGAGGGCGATCTGCCCATGCTGTTCGTGACGGGCTGGCGTGACGGGGTCCCCTATTGGGGAACGTTGCCCGATACCGATTTCGGGAATCAGGACACGGGCGACAACGCCTTCCCGGCCAATTTCACCTTCGATCATTACTGGCTGGAGGCCGTGAGCTGGCTCGTCCTCGACGAAGGCGCGAGTGAGGGGTGGAGCAGCCAGGCCAAGCGCTTCGACGGCTTCCAGGCCCAGGCCGCCTTCGACTTGCCCGACTATCGGCTCAGCGGCAGCTACGACAGCAGTGGGCACCTGGCCAGCTGGGGCGTGGCCGGGGGAGAGGCGGTGGACTTCGTCCGCCTGGGGATGCTCTATGTCGGCGGGAGTGTGCTTCCACTCAGTGGGGTGAACTGGTCGGTGACCCTGCCGGGGGATCGCAGCCAGCTCGATTTCGACGCCCTCCCCCTGCCGGACGCCGCCCAGGGCTGGGTCGATCTCGATCAAGCGACCCGCTTCCTCCTCAACCTCTCCGTGGTGGACTATGACATCACCTCCGGCCTCGACGACGTATGGGGAATCCTCATGCAAGGACAACCCATGCATGCCTCGGCTCGGGAGCGTCGTGAAGGACGGATCTCATTGTTCGGCGGCAACCCCTTCGCCAACTGAGAGCAGACGAGGCTCCCCGCTACGGCGGGGGGGCGGGGGCGGTTGAACGTCGCGCCTCCCCTGGCCTATACTCCCGCCCAAATGTAAGGGGCGGGGCGGCCGGCCTCGCTCGGCCGGACCCGGCCCCGATCGCGAGGCCCGGCATCCGCCGGG
>JALSHN010000259.1 GCA_026982215.1 Gammaproteobacteria bacterium | reverse complement strand
ACGCGACATCCAGGTGCCAAAACCCGGAGGGGTCAGAGGCTACCGCAGGCGGCGGGGATGGAACCGGAACGAGCAGATCACCGGAGCGATCTCGTCACTCTCATCCCACAAACGCAACGACACGTCCATAGGCGCACCTGCTGACACCCTCACCGGTAACCAATACGTCGCCATTATTTCGAACACCCAACCATCCCTCACGCCGCCCCGTCCCGAGTATGGCCCGAGACCCTCCAAACGTTGTCCGTCAGTCTCGACGTCCACGAGCATCTCGGAATCAGGACGGGGTCGGTGACCAGGAAGCCTCGCCTCCACCTCCAACCGCAGACCTGACTCGGCCCACCCCGAGACCCACACCACCCACACCCCTGCCTCCGTCTCGACCTGCCAATAGGGAGCCGTCGGTTCGATCACAACACCAACTTCTGGATATGGAATTTGTGGATTTGGTCGTTTCGCCGCCTCCGGCATGAGACGCTCCTCTAGCCCAACCTCACTCCCACAACATCGTGTTGCCAAAGAAGCCTTCGTACTGGCTCGAACCGTTGCTCGGGTAGGCCGGCCTCGCGGATCCGGCCGACCACCCGACATCGCTTGCCGAGGTCCCACATGGTTGCTTCCTGCAAGTCTCAGCGCCAGAGGCAACCATCTGCATGGCGATCATCGTTGTAGCACAGCGCTCGAGGTGTATCGGTGTAGGTCTTGTCGATGGTCCTACCAAACGTATGTCCATCGGCGTTGTGGATGCCACGAACATCATACTTGAAATGGAATTGGAGGAACCGCAGCCACTCGGGCACATACCGTTTTCTATAATGCCATGCTCGATCGAAGTAGTAGCTCTGGAATCCCGCGCTTGACGCCAAAGGTTCTGCACCGCAAGCGTGAATGTTGCCCCAATACAAATCCCAGCACTTGAAAGACCAGCCTGATATGACCCGTAGCGACAACTCCTCGTCATATGAATCAAGCGTGACAGATTGATATGCCTGGAAACCATTCAGCTTTGCGTAGAGATATTCACGCCAGTTCAATGTCAAGACGACCCGGCTTCCGTGATAGTGGAAGAGATACCCGAACAGGTCGGAATCCCAGCGAGCTGAACTGGCAGCCAAGGTCTTGACGTCACCACGTTCAATCCCCGCTCCAGCTCCGTCAGCAGGTGTCAGGTCGAACGGCTTCCACCGTACCTTCAACGGCCCCACATTCGCCACGATCTTCCTCGCCTCATCCGGCCGGCCTTCAATGTATGCCCGCCAAGCCTGCGTAGCGAGGTCGATCTCCTCATGAACATCGAGCGCCGGCTCGATACCGCTCGCCTCAAGCCCTGAAGCGATTCCACCAACGAGGCCTGGGTTTGTACGGATATCTGCGAAAATCTTACCCTGATCGCTCAGCGCCGATTCGTAGAGACTCTCCGCCAGGGACGAGCCTGTCTGAATCGAGAACCACCCGTTCGTTTGGGGAGCATCGTTGAATGTTGGACCGATGCTGGAACTTCGCGCATATACCGAATCGACGGAGGCCGGTACGGCCCTGGCGGAGCCTGCAACTCCCACACTGAACGCAAGGGGCACAATCGCCATGAGCAACGGGAAGTTGATGTGATGCCGCCGGGTACTCACACTCTTTTGCCACCACCGGTTCCCGCAACGCCACGGTGGGGAGACAACGGATCCCAACCCTGTCACGCTCGACGATCGACGACGGCGCTGAAGCCTGCCGACGGCCGGAAGACGAATCCCCAACATCATCACGACACCTCGTCGCCAAGTATCGCGCCGACCCCCCCTGTCAAGAGGCCGAACAAGGAGAGATTTCGCGCCCCGAACACCCCGCCAACCACCCCACCCACCCGTTTTGGCACCAGCATCACGCGGTATACGCGACATCCAGGTGCCAAAACCGTGAGGGGTCAGGGGCTACCGCAGGCGGCGGGGGATCGCCTCGCGGTAGGTGCGGGCCGCCGTCTCCACGTCCACCACCGCCGCCGCCCCCGGCATCTCGAAGACGATGTCGGTCCCCTCGAAGCGGCCGATCGGCCGGGCCGGGATCCCCGCTTCGGCGGCCACCGCCGCCACCCTCTCGGCATCGTCCGGATCGGTCGCGGCGAGGAAGCGATGGGGATCCTCCGTGTAGAGGTGACGCCAGTCCGACACCCGCAGCGACACCCCCACCTCCGAGGCGATGCAGATCTCGGCGACCGCCACCGCCAGGCCCCCGTCTGAGAGGTCGTGGAGGACCGGAGCGAGGCCCTCGGAGACCAGGCTCAGCGCCG
>JALSHN010000258.1 GCA_026982215.1 Gammaproteobacteria bacterium | reverse complement strand
GTGTTGACGGTGACGCGCAGGCCGGCCTCGAGGTAGTCGAGCAAGGGATAGGTCCGTTCGCCCCGCCCTAGCAGGTGATCCCGAAAACCGACGATCTGGTCGTTGGAGCTGGGGCACATTTCCAGAGCGACGCCGCGGTCACGCAGCCGCTCTTGAAGCTCGGGGCGTTGGTGAAGGGTGAGGCCGTGGCCGATGCGGTCGGCATTGAGTTCGTAGACCGCCTGCCAGATGTTGTCGGCGTCTTCCCCCTCTCCGGCGTGGATGGTGAGGTGGATGACCCGCTCGCGCAGGGGTCGGAAATCATCACGCAGCTCGGCCGGGGCACGGGCATGTTCGGCACCCGCGAGGTCGAAACCCACGAAGCGGTGGGCGAAGGCCTCGTTATCACGCAACAGGCGTTGAGCGAGACGGATGTGGTCGCGGATCCGGCGGCGGTCGCCGTGGCGGCTGGCGATGAACAGCAGCCGCAGGTCGGTCTGTGGGGCCATGGCCTCGGCGGCGGTGAGCAGTTCACCGACGACGTCTTCGCCGCTGAGGCCGCCGCGGGTCATGTTGAGTGGCGAACAGCGCAGCTCCAGGTAGCGGATGTGGTGCTCTTTTGCCTGGCGGGCGAGTACGGCGAGGGCGGCGCGCAGGGTGGCGCGGCTTTGCAACAGGCCGGAGCCTTGCAGGTCGCCGAGGGCCTCGTAGCGTTCGATGCCGATGGCGTGGTAGGCCGCGGGATCGCGCCAGGGGCCGAAGATGAGGGCGTCGAGGGTCTGGGGGGCATGACGGAAGGCGAGCAGGAAGGCGCAGACCCCGAGGGGTTCGGGGAGTTCGGGCCAGGCGCGGCGCAGGCGTTTGAAGTCGAGGGCGCCGTTGTCGTCTCGCCCCAGGTAGTCACCGAGGGCCTGGAGGTCACCGGCACGGGCCCAGTGTTCCAGACGTTGCAGTTCGGTCATCAACGGGGGGTGCTCCCTGAGCAATCGGCTGAGGCGTTCGCTCTCGGCGCTGGCGACTTCGATGAGTTCTTCGCTGTGGAGAATGCCTCCGAGGTGGCAGTGGAGTTCGGCCTTGGGGAGGCGACGCAGCCACTCGAGGTCGCGCTGGGCCTGGGCGGGGTCGGTGCCGATGCGTTGATTGCGCAGGGCATGCAGGCGCCGTCGCGGCAGGAGGTAGAGGGTGGGGAAGTTGCCCTGTTTGTCTTCCTCGGCCAGTTGCAGGTGGAAGTTGGCCAGCAGGTTTTCGGCCCGGCGGCGGATCTCGGTGACGGCGTCGAGCAACGGGGTGTCTTCAATGGTGACGGGACCGTTCGGGAGTTCGCCGATGAGTGCGTGCAGACGTTCGCGCTCCACGTCGAGGGCTTCGTTGCCGGGGGCGGAGCCGGCGACGACGATGGGGAGGAAGGTGTCCTGGAGCGGCGGCGGCAGCGGACCGGTGAAGTCGAATGCTCTCAGCAGCTTGCCTTTTTCTGGATTGAAGTTGCGGTCGAGGATGTGGATCAGACCATGGTGGCCGAAGACCTCGCCGGCACGTTGCAGGTCGGCACTCATGGTCTTGCGGCCACCGGCGAGGCTGAGGACGACCCGCCCCCCCACCCCTGTCCGGTAGTGGGCGGCAAGGACCATGCGGTGGATCAGTTCGGCCATCCAGGCGGCCTCTCGTTGACCGTTCAGATCCTCTACCCCCGCCGGCCAGCATAATTTGAGGGGTACGCCAATCTTCGCCGCCCATTGTCGTAGAGACGCCTTGCCGGGGGCACCGGCGGTGGTGATCACATGGATCTCGCTCACGGGAGGGATCCGATGGCGCTGGCGGGCGGCCTGGATGGTTTCCCTTTCGGGATGTTCACGGTAGAGGGGCAGCCGTTGTGGGTTGGTGAAGCCGTAAGCCTCGGGGATGACACCCCAACTGCCTCCGAGCGTGGCGACGAGGATGGCGCGGGCCGGTTCCATAGCGTTTTCCGTTTTTGTTCAGGTGAGCAGGCGGGACAACAGGCTCTCCAGTTCTCTGGGCAGGCGTTCCGGGTTGCGGAGCAGCTTGCTGATTTCCGGGTCGTCGGGGGCGGTGGCATGGGCCAGGGCGTTGCGGAGATATTCCAGTCGGCGGTAATCGCGCCACAGGCGGTCGCGGGCGGCGGATTGCAGGTCTCTTTTCAGGGCCTCGCGGGCGCGCTGTCGGTCGGGGTAGCGATTGGGGTCGCCTTCGCCGCTCTCGGCCATTCGCCGGGTGAGGACGGCCTCGACGGCGAGGATGGCGCAACGCAGGTAGTCGCCTTTTCGCAAGTGCATCTGGGCGAGGCGA
>JALSHN010000257.1 GCA_026982215.1 Gammaproteobacteria bacterium | reverse complement strand
ACCCAAAGCCATGAGATGACCATAGAGGCCGGGTGAGGGGGTGAGGCCGGGATCGACGAAGTGGCTGCTGGCTTGGCGGTCGTCGTCGTAGCCGCAGCGATGGAGTGGCGTCTGGTAGAGGGCGATTTCTTCCATGGCTCACCACTCCAGGGGCTCTACTGTCCAGGGTCGGGGGCGGCCGGGACACCGCAAGGCATGCCGTAGTTCGGCGAGGAAACGACGCCGGGGGATTTCTTCGGCACCGAGTCGCAGCAGGTGCCCGGTGGTCACCTGGCAGTCGATGAGCTGATAATCCCAGTGCTCGAGATGACGCACCAGGGTGGCGAAGGCGGCCTTGGAGGCATCTGGCGCTCGGGCAAACATGGATTCGCCGAAAAAGGCCCCACCCAGGGCGACGCCATAGAGGCCACCCACCAGCTCGTCGCCTTGCCAGGCCTCCACACTGTGGGCATGTCCCAGTCGGTGAAGCTGGAGGTAGGCGCTCGCCATCTCGGCGGTGATCCAGGTCCCTTCCTGCCCCGGCCGGGGGGCAGCGGCGCAGGCATGGATCACGCCGGCGAAGTCGTGATCGAAGGTGATGCGGTAGCGCCCGCGGCGCAGTGTCTTGCGCAGGCTGCGGGAGACGTGCAGCCGTGGGGGGTAGAGCACCAGCCGGGGGTCGGGGGACCACCAGAGGATGGGTTGCCCGGGTTCGTACCAGGGAAAGATGCCGTGGCGGTAGGCCCGGAGGAGGGTGGGAGGGGAGAGATCCCCTCCCACCGCCAGCAGTCCGTTGGGTTCTTCCAGGGCGGTTTCCGGGTCGGGGAAGCCGCTTCCCTCGTCGAGCCAGGGCAGGGACATGGGGCCGGTCAGCGGCTCTCCAGCGTCTCCAGATAACGATCGGCATCGAGGGCGGCCATGCAGCCGGTACCGGCGGAGGTGACCGCCTGGCGATAGACGTGGTCGGCCACGTCGCCGGCGGCGAACACGCCTTCGATGCTGGTCTGGGTGGCCATGCCTTCGGTACCGCTCTTGACCTTGATGTAGCCGTGCGCCATCTCCAGCTGGCCCTCGAAGAGGTCGGTGTTGGGCTTGTGGCCGATGGCGATGAAGACCCCGGTGACCGCGATTTCCTTGGTGTCGTCGTCGATGGTGTGCCGCAATCTGATTCCGGTCACTCCACTGTCGTCGCCGAGGATCTCGTCCACCTGTTGGTTCCATTCGATGGTAACCTTGCCCTCGTTGACCTTCTCCATCAGGTGGTCGATGAGGATCTTCTCGGCGCGGAGTTTGTCGCGGCGATGGATGAGGGTGACGTGCTCGGCGATGTTGGAGAGATACAACGCCTCTTCCACCGCGGTGTTGCCCCCACCCACCACGGCGACCTTCTGCCCGCGATAGAAGAAGCCGTCGCAGGTGGCGCAGGCGGAGACACCCTTGCCCTTGAATTTCTCCTCGGAGGGGAGTCCGAGGTATTTGGCCGAGGCGCCGGTGGCGATGATCAGGGCATCGCAAGTGTAGACACCGGCGTCACCTTCCAGGCGGAACGGGCGTTGCTTGAGGTCGGCGCTGTGGATGTGGTCGAAGATGATCTCGGTGTCGAAGCGCTCGGCATGGCGGCGCATGCGGTCCATCAGCTCGGGGCCTTGGACACCGTCGGGATCGCCGGGCCAGTTGTCCACATCGGTGGTGGTGGTGAGTTGTCCGCCCTGTTGCAGGCCGGTGATCAGCACCGGATTGAGGTTGGCGCGGGCGGCGTAGATGGCGGCGGTGTAACCGGCAGGACCGGACCCGAGAATGAGCAGACGGCAGTGTTTGGTTTCACTCATGGCGCTAGACTCCTGATTGTTCTTCGATTCCTTGGAAGGGGGGCGTAGAATAGCTGAGTGCATGTTATCGGTCCGTCCAAGGATGGGTAAAGGGGCGGGCAGGGCAGTGGACCTTGTCCCGGTGTCTCTCGATGGAAATCCGGTAGGTGGATCTTGACCTCGATATCTTCCTCTCCTCCAGCAGGGAAACGTGGTAAACGCGGCGCCCGCCGTTCTTCAACCAAGGAAAACCTGTCCAAGCCATCGTTCCGGGCGGATGGGGATACACCGACGCAGCGGGGGTTGCGCGAGAGTGTGCTCATCGTCGGTTTCGCGCTGGGGGCCTTCCTGATATTGAGCCTGTTTTCTTATGACCCCTTGGATCCTGCCTGGTCCCGCGCCGATTCCACCCGTGAAACGGTGAGTAACGCCGGAGGGGTGGCCGGCGCCTGGTTCGCCGACATCGCTTTCTATCTCTTCGGCCTGGGGGCCTACGGG
>JALSHN010000256.1 GCA_026982215.1 Gammaproteobacteria bacterium | reverse complement strand
GACCGGCACCCTCACCGAGGGCCGCCCCCGGCTGGTGGCGCTGCGGGCCTTCGCTGCCTCCTCCGAGGATGAGCTGTTGTGCTTGGCAGCGGCCTTGGAACGGGGGTCGGAGCATCCCTTGGCGGAGGCGGTACTCGAGGCCGCCGAGGCGCAGGGGTTGAAACTGCCGACGGTGGAGGATTTTCATGCCGAGGCCGGTCATGGCGTTCACGGTGTGGTGAATGGTCGCCTGTTGCGCCTGGGTAAGCCCGGATGGGTCGCCCCGCAGATGGACGGGGAGGTGGGCGAATGGGTGGCGCAGGAGGCCGCCCGGGGACACACGGTGATTCTCCTTGAGGCGGCGGGACGACTGGTGGGGGGATTGTCGGTGACCGACCCGGTGAAGGCGGACAGCCGCGAGGCGGTCGCCCGTCTCCATGCCGAAGGCCTGAAGGTGGTGATGCTCACCGGGGATCAGCGCATCGCCGCCGAGGCGGTGGCTCGCGAGGTGGGGATCGACGAGGTGATCGCCGAGGTGTTGCCCGAAGACAAGGACCGGGTGGTGGCCGAGCGCCAGGCCCGGGGCGAGGTGGTGGGGATGGTGGGCGACGGCATCAACGATGCCCCGGCCCTGGCACGGGCCGATGTGGGGTTCGCCATCGGCACCGGCACCGATGTGGCCATGGAGAGTGCCGATGTCACCCTGATGCGCGGATCGCTCCACGGGGTGGCCGACGCCATCGCCATTTCCCGTGCCACGGTGCGCAACATCAAGGAAAACCTGTTCTGGGCCTTCATTTACAACACCTTGGGTATCCCGGTGGCCGCCGGGGTGCTCTATCCCTTCATCGGAGTGTTGCTGAATCCAGTGGTCGCCGGGGCAGCGATGGCCTTTTCTTCGGTGACCGTGGTGGCCAACGCCAACCGTCTGCGGCGTTTCCGGCCGGGGAGGGCGGTATGAGCTGGGTGGATCTGATCGGTGTGGCGCTCATCGTGTTCATCGTCTGGTGGTTCTGGCTCGCCCCACGGGATTGAAGCCGGCGGTGGGCGTGGTATGGTGTCGCGCCCCGACAAACAGCGCAGGTGTGATGTCGATGAGTGATTCCCCCGCTTCCCCTCCCACCCCCTACGAACGCATGGGCGGTGATGAGACCGTGCGTGCCCTGGTGGATCGGTTCTATCACTTGATGGATACCCTGCCCGAGGCCCGTGACATCCGCCGCCTGCACGCCGAGGACCTCTCCGGCGCCCGTGACAAGCTGTTCGATTTTCTCTCCGGCTGGCTCGGTGGGCCTCAGCGCTACGTGGAGAAATACGGCCATCCCCGCCTGCGGGCCCGGCACATGCCCTTTCCCATCGGCACTCGCGAGCGGGATCAATGGATGTTGTGCATGGACCGGGCGATGCGTGACGTGGGGCTCCCCGCGTCGCTGCAACGTGAACTGCACCAGGCCTTCTATCGGGTGGCCGATTTCATGCGCAACCAGCCCGAGTGATCCATGACCGCCCTGGGGGTGATTCTCGCCGCCCTCTTGTTGGATGCCTGGCTGGGCGAGCCGCGGCGCTTCCATCCCCTGGTGGGGCTGGGGCGGCTGGCGGAGGGGGTGGAGAGGCGGCTCAACCGGGGGCGGTGGCGCCGGCTGCGCGGAGGGGCGGCTTTGGCCTCGTTGCTGATGCCGGCGCTCGCCGTGGCGGTGGTGCTGGATCACTACGCCGGTCCCTGGCTGGATGCCCTGGTACTCTATCTGACCATCGGCCTGAAGAGTCTGCACGACCATGTGCGCCCGGTGACGCTGGCCCTGGAACGGGGAGAACTGGTGGCGGCACGGGCGGCGGTGGCGCGGCTGGTGAGCCGCGACCCCGAGGGCCTGGATGAACGAGGTGTGGCCCGAGCGGCCACCGAATCGGTGTTGGAGAATGGCAGCGATGCCCTGTTCGCCAGCCTGTTCTGGTATCTCGCCGCCGGGCTTCCCGGAGTGGTGGCGCATCGCGTCGTCAACACCCTGGATGCCATGTGGGGCTATCGCACCGACCGTTTCCGGGAGTTCGGCTGGGCCGCTGCCCGCCTGGACGATGTGCTCAACTGGCTGCCCGCCCGCCTCACGGCCTTGAGTTATGCCCTCGCCGGAGATCTGCTGCGAGCGTTGCGTTGCTGGCAGCTCCAGGGTGGGCGTTGGGAGTCTCCCAACGCCGGACCGGTGATGGCCGCCGGCGCCGGTGCCCTGGGGGTGCGGCTGGGT
This sequence comes from Gammaproteobacteria bacterium, assembly GCA_026982215.1. GTDB lineage: Bacteria > Pseudomonadota > Gammaproteobacteria > S012-40 > S012-40 > S140-43. The sequence continues at coordinate 81 of JALSHN010000256.1, read as the reverse complement.
GGACCGGCCCGTTATCACGGTCGGCTGCGTCGTCGCCCCCTCTTGGGGGAGGGGATTGCCCCCAGCCCTGAGACCCCGGGA
>JALSHN010000255.1 GCA_026982215.1 Gammaproteobacteria bacterium | reverse complement strand
CTGGGACCCAATGGAGCAGGCAAGTCTACACTCATCGGCATCCTGGCCGGCCTGGTGCGCGCCGATGCCGGCCGGGTGGCCATCTGTGGCCACGACGTGGTGCGCGACTACCGGGCCGCCCGCGCCAGCCTTGGGCTGGTACCGCAAGAACTGGTCTACGACCCCTTCTTCAGTGTCCGTGAATTGCTGCGGTTACAGGCTGGCTATTTCGGCCTGGGGCGCGGTGCGCGTCCGTGGATCGAAGAACTCCTGGCCCTGCTGGCCCTGGAAGACAAGGCCGATGCCAACATGCAGCAACTCTCCGGCGGCATGAAGCGGCGGGTGCTCATCGCCCAGGCGCTGGTGCACCGCCCCCCGGTGGTGGTGCTGGACGAGCCCACCGCCGGGGTGGACGTGGAACTGCGCCAGGCATTGTGGTCGCTGACCCGCCGGCTCCATGAGGAGGGTCACACCCTGATCCTCACCACCCACTACCTGGAAGAGGCCGAGGCCCTGTGTGAGCGCATCGCCATCGTCAATCGCGGCCGTTTGGTGGCCCTGGATGATAAAGACACCCTGCTCTCTCGCCACCCCTACCGTTTGCTGTGCCTCACCGTGGACCGCCAACCGGGGCAGCTGCCTCCCGGATTGAACGAACGCCTGGTGCAGCACGAGGGCTGTCGCCTCACCTTCCGCCTCGATCGCCACGGCGACCCGGTGGGAGCGGTGCTCGAGGCCGTACGCGCCGCCGGCGTCGAGATCATCGACCTCCACCTGGAGGAACCCAGCCTGGAAGAGGTCTTCCTGCGGCTCACCCAGGAGGCGGCATGAACCTCAACTGGCGTGGTTTCTACACCTTGTTCGCCAAGGAGGTCTGGCGTTTTCTCAAGGTGATCACCCAGACCGTGCTCACCCCCGTGATCACGGCCCTGCTCTACCTGCTGGTGTTCCAGACCGTGCTGGAAGATCATGTGGCCGTCTATCCTGGAATCAGCTACACCGCTTTCCTGGTGCCGGGGCTGATCACCATGAGCATGATCCAGAACGCCTTCGCCAACAGCTCCTCGAGCTTGATCCAATCGAAGATGAACGGCAATCTCATCTTCGTGCTGGTGGCCCCCCTGTCACCGCTGGAATTCTTCCTCGCCTTCACCGCCGCCGCAGTGTTGCGCGGCCTGCTGGTGGGGCTGGCGGTATGGGGGGTGGCGCTCCTGTGGGTGGAGCTGCCCCTGGTCCATCCCGCGTGGGTGTTGGTCTTCGCCGTGCTCGGCTCGGCCATTCTCGGCATCCTCGGACTCATCGCCGGCATCTGGGCGGACAAATACGACCAACTCGCCGCCTTCCAGAACTTCCTCATCCTCCCCCTGTCGTTCCTCAGCGGTGTGTTCTACTCCATTCACGATCTGCCGCCCTTCTGGGAGGGACTCTCCTGGTTCAACCCCTTCTTCTACATGATCGACGGGGTACGTTACGGCTTCCTCGGTGCCAGCGACAGCGACCCCTGGCTGGCGCTGACCGTGGTCGGGGCCACCTGCCTCCTGCTGGGGGCCGGCTGCCTGCGCCTGTTGAGCCAGGGTTATAAAATCCGTGCTTAACGGGTATTCTAAGCGGCTGAAAAGACGGAACAGAAAATATGTTGCAACACGAAGTCAAAGCGGCCATCGAGGCCCATATCCCCGGCGCGGACGTGACGGTGACCGGCGAGGGCTGCAATCTCGGCGTCACCGTGGTGAGCGAGGCTTTCGCCGGCAAGAGCCTGCTCCAGCGTCAGAAAATGGTGTATGCCGCGGTCAACGACAAGATCGCCAGCGGCGAGCTGCACGCCCTCACCATTCGCGCCCACACCCCAGAAGAACACCAGGCCCGCCGGGCCTGAGCCCATGGACAAGCTGCACATCGAAGGCGGCGCCCCCCTGGACGGGGAGGTGACCATCTCCGGGGCCAAGAATGCCGCGCTGCCCATCCTCGCCGCCACCCTGCTGGGGGAGGGGACCAGCGTGATCTCCAACGTGCCCCATCTCCATGACGTCACCACCACCATGGAGCTTCTGGGGCGCATGGGTGTCTCGCTCACCATCGACGAGCGCCTGAACATCGAAGTGGACACCAGCGAGGTGCATACCTTCACCGCTCCTTATGAACTGGTGAAGACCATGCGCGCTTCCATTTTGGTTCTCGGCCCGCTGGTGGCCCGCTATGGGCGCGCCGACGTCTCCCTCCCCGGTGGCTGCGCCATCGGTTCGCGACCGGTGGATCAGCACATCAAGGGGCTGCAGGCCATGGGTGCCGAGATCCAGGTGGAGCAAGGCTACATCAAGGCCCGGGCACCGCGGTTGACCGGGGCGCGCATCTGCCTGGACACCGTCACCGTCACCGGCACCGAAAACCTGATGATGGCCGCCACCCTGGCCCGAGGCACCACGGTGCTGGAAAACGCCGCCCGCGAACCGGAAGTGGAAGACCTGGCCCGTTTCCTCAACCGCATGGGGGCGCGCATCCAGGGTGCGGGTAGCGACGTGATCACCATCGAAGGGGTGGAGCGGCTGCAAGGCGCCCATCACCGGGTGCTGCCCGACCGCATCGAGAGCGGCACCTTTCTGGTGGGCGGTGCCATCACCCGCGGCCGGGTCCGCCTCAAGGACACCGATCCCACCTTGCTCGATGCCGTGCTCCTCAAACTGCGCGAGACCGGTGCCGAGATCACCGTGGGCGCGGACTGGATCGAGCTGGACATGCGAGGGCGTCGCCCGCATGCGGTGAGCTTGCGCACCGCCCCCTATCCCGCCTTCCCCACCGACATGCAGGCCCAGTTCACCGCGCTGAACTGCATCGCCGACGGCGTGGGCACCATCACCGAGACGGTGTTCGAAAACCGCTTCATGCACGTTCAAGAACTGCAACGTATGGGGGCCGACATCCGTCTGGAAGGCAACACCGCCATCATCAAGGGGGTCGAACGGCTCACTGCCGCCCCGGTGATGGCCACCGACCTGCGCGCCTCCGCCAGCCTGGTGCTCGCCGGTCTGGTGGCCCGGGGGCGCACGGTGGTGGATCGCATCTACCACATCGACCGCGGATACGAACGCATCGAAGAGAAACTCGCCGCCCTGGGTGCGCGCATTCGCCGGGTACCCCACTGAACCATTCGGCAAGGACCATGAACGAGACCCTGACCATCGCCCTTTCCAAAGGACGCATCTTCAAAGAGACCGTCCCGTTGCTGGCTGCCGCCGGTATCCACCCGGTGGACGATCCGGCCACCAGCCGCAAACTCATTCTCGAGACCAACCGTGCCGACGTACGGTTGGTGGTGGTGCGGGCCGCCGACGTGCCCACCTACGTCGAACACGGCGCTGCCGACCTGGGCGTGGCCGGCAAGGACGTGTTGATGGAACACCCCGGCGATAACCTCTACGAGCCGCTGGACCTCGGGATCGCCCGCTGCCGGATGATGGTTGCCGCCCGGCCGGGGCAGAGCACGCCGCGGCGTCGCCGGCGCATCGCCACCAAATATGTGCAGAGCACCCGGCGCCACTTCGCCGCCAAGGGCGAGCAAGTGGAAATCATCAAACTCTACGGCTCCATGGAACTGGCGCCGCTGGTGGGCCTGGCCGACGCCATCGTCGATCTGGTGGACACCGGCAACACCCTGCGCGCCAACGGTCTGGAGCCCACCGAACACATCGCCGACATCAGCTCCCGTCTGGTGGTCAACAAGGCCAGTCTCAAGATCAAGACCACCGCCGTGCGCGCCCTGGTGGAGCGGCTCGCCCAGGCGGTGGCGGCATCCAAGGAGGCCGCGTCATGCAACGACTGAATAGCCATGATTCCGATTTCTGGACCCGCCTCGACGTCCTGCTCGCCTGGGAAGGCGTCTCCGACGAGGCCGTGTTGACCACGGTGCAACAGATCCTCCGCCGGGTTCGCAGCGAGGGCGACGCCGCGGTGGTGGACTACACCAACCGTTTCGACCGCATGAACGTCACTGCCATGGCGGAACTGGAGATCCCCGGCTCACGGCTGCAGACCGCCCTCCAGGCCCTGGAACCGGCATTGCGGGAGAACCTGGAATTCTCCGCCGAACGCATCCGTGCCTATCACCGCCATCAATTGGCCGAGTCCTGGCGCTACACCGAGGACGACGGCACCGTGCTGGGACAGAAGGTCACCCCCTTGCAGCGGGTGGGGCTCTACGTCCCCGGCGGCAAGGCCGCCTACCCCTCCTCGGTGCTGATGAACGCCATTCCCGCCAAAGTGGCCGGGGTGGACGAGCTGATCATGGTGGTCCCCACCCCCGGAGGCGAGGTCAACGAGCTGGTGCTGGCCGCCGCCGCCATCGCCGGGGTGGACCGGGTGTTCGCCATCGGCGGCGCCCAGGCGGTGGCCGCCCTGGCCTACGGCACCGAGACCGTGCCGGCGGTGGACAAGATCGTCGGCCCTGGCAACATCTACGTCGCCACCGCCAAGAAACTGGTCTTCGGCGTGGTGGGGATCGACATGATCGCCGGTCCTTCCGAGATCCTGGTGGTCTGCGACGGTGGCACCGATCCCCGCTGGATCGCCATGGACCTGTTCTCCCAGGCCGAACACGACGAAGACGCCCAGGCGATCCTGGTCTCCCCGGATGCCGATTTTCTCGACCGGGTCGAGCAGGCCATCGACACCCTGCTGCCGCAGATGGAGCGCGCCGAGATCATCCGCCGTTCCCTCTCGGCCCGGGGGGCGATGATCCAGGTGACCGACCTGGACCAGGCCGCCGAGGTGGTCAACCACGTCGCCCCCGAGCATCTGGAGCTGTCGGTGGCCGACCCCGAGGCCCTGCTGGGCAAGATCCGCAACGCCGGCGCGGTGTTCATGGGCCGCTACACCGCCGAGGCGGTGGGGGATTACTGCGCCGGTCCCAACCACGTCCTGCCCACCTCGCGCACCGCCCGCTTCAGCTCGCCGCTGGGGGTCTACGACTTCCAGAAGCGCTCCAGCCTCATCCACTGCTCGCCGGCCGGCGCCGCCCGCCTGGGGCGCTACGCCGCCGCCCTGGCCCGTGGCGAGGGGCTCACCGCCCATGCCCGCTCGGCCGAATACCGTATCGAGGCCGCCGATGGCGAAGACTGATGCCGCCGCCCTGGCGCGGCGCTGGGTCCGTCCCGAAGTGGCCGCACTGGCCGCCTACCACGTCCCGCCCGCAGAGGGGCTGATCAAGCTCGATGCCATGGAAAACCCCTATCCCCTGCCCGCCGAGCTGCTCGATCCCTGGCTGGAGCGGCTGCGTGGCGTGGCCCTCAACCGCTACCCCGACCCCGATGCCCGGACGCTGAAGGCCCGGTTGCGCCAGGGGATGGGGTTGGACGAAGACCAGCCGCTGGTGCTGGGCAACGGTTCCGACGAGATCATCCAGATGCTTGCGCTCACCGTCGGCGGTCCCGGGCGGGTGCTGCTCGCCCCCGAGCCCGGCTTCGTCATGTACCGGATGATCGCCCGCTTCTCGGGCATGGACTATGTGGGCGTCCCCCTGGGGCCGGACTTCCAGTTGGATACCGTGGCCATGCTCACCGCCATCGAACGTCACCGCCCGGCGCTGATCTTCCTCGCCTACCCCAACAACCCCACCGGCAACCTGTTCGATGCCGCCGCCATGGAGGCGATCATCGAGGCCGCGCCGGGGTTGGTGGTGGTGGACGAGGCCTACACCGCCTTCGCCGAGGCCAGCTTCATCGACCGCCTCGGACACCACCCCAATCTGCTGCTGATGCGCACCCTCTCCAAGCTCGGACTGGCCGGGCTGCGTCTCGGTCTGCTGCTCGGTCCCGCCCCCTGGCTGGAGGAGATCGAAAAGGTCCGCCTGCCCTACAACATCAACAGCCTCACCCAGGCCAGCGCCGAATTCGCCCTGGAGCACTATGCCGTCTTCGAAGCGCAGACCCGCCGCATCCGCGCCGAACGCGAACGACTGGCCCAGCGGTTGGCGGCACTGCCGGGGGTACGGGTCTTCCCCAGCCGGGCCAACTTCCTCCTCATCCGGGTGGCCGATGCCGATGGCTTGTTCCAGGGCCTGCTCGCCCGCGGCATCCTCATCAAAAAACTCCACGGCAGTCACCCCGCGCTGGAGGGCTGTCTGCGCCTCACCATCGGCAGCGAAGAAGAGAACCACCGCCTGCTCCAGGCCCTGGAGGCCGAGCTCGGCCGTCGGGCATAGCCGACAACGACAAATTTTGGTATAGAGCCCCAGAGAAGCCGGACACGACCAATGACCATGTCCCAACGCAGCGCCCGGGTGGCGCGAGAGACCCTGGAGACCCGGATCACCGTCGAGGTGAACCTGGACGGCAGCGGCCAAAGCCGTCTCGACACCGGCGTTCCCTTCCTCGACCACATGCTCGACCAGATTGCCCGCCACGGCCTCATCGACCTCCACATCGTCGCCGAGGGCGATACCCACATCGATGACCACCACACCGTGGAAGACATCGGCATCACCCTCGGCCAGGCCCTGGCCCAGGCCTGGGGCGACAAGCGCGGCCTGCGGCGTTACGGTCATGCCTACGTCCCCCTCGACGAGGCCCTCTCCCGGGTGGTGGTGGACCTCTCCGGCCGGCCCGGTCTTATCTTCGCGGTGGACTTTCCCCGCGCCGTCATCGGCCGTTTCGACGTTGATCTGTTCCAGGAATTCTTCCAAGGGCTGGTGAACCACGCCGCCATCACCCTGCACGTGGACAACCTGCGCGGGCGCAACGCCCACCACATCGCCGAGACAGTCTTCAAGGCCTTCGGCCGCGCCCTGCGCATGGCCTGCGAGCCCGACCCCCGCGCCGCGGGCCACGTTCCCTCCACCAAGGGGAGTCTCTAACCGTGGCCCTCGTCGCCCTCATCGACTACGGCATGGGCAACCTCCACTCTGCGGCCAAGGCCCTGGAGCGGGTGGCCCCACCGGCGACGCGGATTCGCCTCTGCACCCGCCCGGAAGACCTCGCCGAGGCCGACCGCGTCGTCTTCCCCGGCGTAGGCGCCATCCGCGACTGCATGGCCGCGCTGCGCCGCCAGGGGCTGGACCAAGCCCTGCGCGAGGCCGCTGTCCGCATCCCCGTGCTGGGGATCTGTGTCGGCATGCAGGCGCTGATGGAACACAGCGAAGAAAACCAAGGGGTGGATGGCCTGGGGATTCTCCCCGGCCGGGTGTGTCGCTTTCCCGAGGCCATGGAAGAAGGGGGTGTCCGCCTCAAGATCCCCCACATGGGATGGAACCAGGTCCACCAGACCCGGTCCCACCCCCTGTGGTCCCATATCCCGCAAGACAGCCGCTTCTATTTCGTGCACAGCTACTATGTCACCCCCGCCGAGGAGCGGCTCACCCTCGGCGTCACGCACTACGGCATCCCGTTTACCAGCGCCGTCGCCCGAGACAACGTCGCGGCGGTGCAATTCCATCCGGAAAAGAGCCAGCGTCACGGCCTGGCCCTGTTGGCCAACTTCATCACCTGGAACGGGCAGACATAAAGGGGGAAGGGGCATGTTGCTGATACCCGCCATCGATCTCAAAGAAGGCAAATGCGTGCGTCTCAAGCAAGGGCGCATGGAAGACGCCACCGTCTACGCCGAAGATCCCCTGGAAATGGCCGAACGCTGGGTGGCCGCCGGGGCCCGTCGACTGCACATCGTCGATCTCGACGGCGCCTTCGCCGGGCGTCCGGTGAACGCCAAAGTCATCGATCGTATCAGCCGCGCCTTCCCCGAGCTCCCTATCCAGGTGGGCGGGGGGATTCGCGACGAAGACACCGTCCAGGCCTATCTCGACGCCGGGGTGCAATGGGTGATCATCGGCACCCAGGCCATCAACGAGCCCCACTTCGTCTCCGAGATGTGCCTGGAATTCCCCGGACACATCCTGGTGGGGCTGGACGCCCGTGACGGCAAGGTGGCCATCGACGGCTGGTCCAAGCTCTCGCGCCACGACGTCATCGACATGGCCCAGCACTTCGAGCGCGACGGCGTCGACGGCATCATCTACACCGACATCTCCCGTGACGGCATGATGAGCGGCGTCAACCTCGAGGCCACCGTCAAACTGGCCCAGGCGGTGCACATCCCCATCATCGCCTCCGGCGGCATCACCAACCTCGACGACGTGCGCGCCCTGTGCGAAGTGGCCGAGGAAGGCATCATCGGCGCCATCACCGGCCGCGCCATCTACGAGGGCACCCTGGACCTGGCCGAGGCCCAGCGCCTGGCCGACGAACTCACCGGTGAGACCGCCTGAATGGGGCTGGCGAAACGCATCATCCCCTGTCTCGACGTGGACGCCGGCCGGGTGGTCAAGGGCGTGCGCTTCGTGGACATCCGCGATGCCGGTGACCCGGTGGAGATCGCCCGTCGCTACGACAGTGAAGGGGCCGACGAACTCACCTTCCTCGACATCACCGCCAGCCACCAAGACCGCGCCACCATGATCCACGTGGTGGAACAGGTAGCCGCCCAGGTGTTCATCCCCCTGACCGTGGGGGGAGGCATCCGCGAGCTGGAGGACATCCGCCGCATGCTCCATGCCGGGGCCGACAAGGTCGCCATCAACACCGCCGCGGTGGCCCGTCCCGAATTCGTCGCCGAGGCCGCCGAGCGCTTCGGCTCCCAATGCATCGTGGTGGCGGTGGACGCCAAGCAGGTGATGCCCGACCGCTGGGAGATCTTTACCCATGGGGGGCGGAAGCCTACCGGTATCGACGCGGTGGCCTGGGCGCGGCGGATGGCCGAGCTCGGTGCCGGAGAGATCCTGCTCACCAGCATGGATCGCGACGGTACCAAACAGGGTTTCGATCTTGCGCTCACCCGGGCGGTGGCCGACGCCGTCCCGGTCCCGGTGATCGCCTCGGGCGGTGTGGGCACCCTCCGGCATCTGGTGGAAGGTATCACCGAGGGGCATGCCGATGCCGTCCTCGCCGCCAGCATCTTCCACTTCGGCGAATACACCATCGCCCAGGCCAAGGCGGCCATGTGTGAGGCGGGGATCGAGGTTCGCCTCGACTGAGGTCCATCGTGCTATGATCCCCGCTCCATGAACGACACACCCGACTGGCTGGAACAGATACGCTGGGACGAGCGCGGCCTGGTGGCTGCCATCGCCCAGGACGCCGACAGTGGCGAAGTCCTCATGCTCGCCTGGATGAACCGCGAGGCGCTGCAAGAGACCGTCCGCCGCGGCATCGCCGTCTACTGGTCACGCTCCCGCGGCCGGCTGTGGCCCAAGGGCGAACGCTCGGGGCATGTCCAGCAGGTGCGCGAGATTCGTCTCGACTGCGACGGCGACGCCCTGTTGCTGCGGGTGGAACAACGAGGCGGCATCGCCTGCCACACCGGGCGCAGGAGCTGCTTCCACCGCCGTCTCGATGATACCGCGGGCCGCTGGGAAGTGGACGCACCGATACTCAAAGACCCCGAGGAGATCTACCGGTGAACCCCGAAGACACCCTGGAGGCGCTGGGGCGGATCCTCGCCGAACGGCGTCGGGCCGATCCCGGGCGATCCTACGTCGCCTCCCTCTACGCCAAAGGCGAAGACGCCATCCTCAAAAAGGTCGGCGAAGAGGCCGCCGAGGTGATCATCGCCGCCAAAGGCGGGGAGCGTGCCCAGATCCTCCACGAGACCGCCGATCTGTGGTTCCACACCCTGGTGTTGTTGGCCTATCATGGGCTGGGTCCGCAGCAGGTGGTGGCGGAACTGGAGCGGCGCCTGGGGCGCTCCGGCCTGGAAGAGAAGGCATCGCGAGGGGAACGACGGTGACCGAGTGCATCTTCTGCAAGATCGTTGCGGGCGAGCTGCCTGCCGACGTCATCCATCAAGACGAAAAAACCATCGTGTTCAAGGACATCCACCCCAAGGCCCCGGTCCACCTGCTGGTGGTGCCCCGGGAACACATCCCCAGCCTGCGGGAACTGACCCCGCAACACGACGACCTCATCGCTCACATGATGCGGCTGCTGCCGCGCCTGGCCGAGGCCCAAGGGCTCGACGACGGCTTCCGCACCGTGATCAACACCGGTCGCGGCGGCGGCCAAGAGGTCTTCCATCTTCACATCCACCTGCTCGGCGGCTCCCGCCTGCCGGGCATGGCCTGACCGACGGAGTTTCAAACCCATGGGTGGTATCAGTATCTGGCAATTGCTCATCATTCTCCTCATCGTCCTCTTGCTCTTCGGTGCCAAACGCCTGCGCACCCTGGGCTCCGACCTGGGAGCGGCGGTGAAGGGCTTCCGCAGTGCCGTCAAGGAAGGCGAAGAAGAAGCCGCGGCGGAAAAGAAAGAGCCCGAACGCCTGGAAGACAAGCGCAAGGTGGTCGAGGGCGAGGTGGAGCGCAAGGAGAAGCACCAGGCCTGAGGGCCCGGGGGCCATGTTCGACATCGGTTTCTGGGAGCTGCTGGTGGTGGCGGTGATCGCCCTCATCGTCGTCGGGCCGGACCGCCTCCCCGGTCTGGTGCGCACCACCGGCCGCTGGTTGGGCCGCGCACGCCACTATGCCGGCGTGTTGCGCGACGAATTCGAACGCGAGGCCCAGCGCGCCGAAGAACTCAAGGAACTGGCCCAGATGCGCATCGAACTGGAAGAGCGCGAACGTGCCGAGGCCGCCAAACGCCCCACCGTACCGGTGAACGGCCGTCCCGAGAGCGAGGAAACCCAGAAGCCCCTCCCCTCCGCCGGCGAAACCACGCCGCAACAGCCCGCTGCCCAGCCGATGGACACCCTCGCCCGCCCTGCCGAACAGAGGGAACGCGAGGCCGCGGTGAAGCCGCGCCGGTGAGCCCGCCCCGCCCATGAAAGGACCCGATCCCTTCGAAGAAGAAGAACGTGCCCGCGAGATGCCCCTGGTGGCCCATCTCGCCGAACTGCGCGACCGCCTGCTGCGCATGGTGCTGGCGGTGGCCGTGGTGTTCCTCGCCCTGGCCCCCTTCGCCCAGGAACTCTACACCTGGCTGGCCCAACCGCTGATGGTTCACCTGCCCGAAGGCACCTCCATGATCGCCACCCGGGTGGCCTCCCCCTTCCTCACCCCCTTCAAGCTCACCCTGGTGATGGCGGTGATGCTGGCCATTCCTTACATCTTCCACCAGATCTGGGGCTTCGTCGCCCCCGGGCTGTATCGTAACGAGCGCCGACTGGTATTGCCGCTGCTGGTCTCCTCCACCGTGTTGTTCTACGCCGGGGTGGCCTTCGCCTATTTCATCGTCCTGCCGGTGATCTTCCAGTTCTTCACCAGCGTCGCCCCCCAGGGGGTGGCGGTGATGACCGACATCAGCGAATACCTCGACTTCGTCCTCAAGATGTTCTTCGCTTTCGGCATTGCCTTCGAAGTGCCGGTGGCCATCGTCCTGTTGACCCGGGCCGGGGTGCTCGACCCCGACGACCTGGCTGCCAAACGGCCCTACATCATCGTCGCCGCCTTCGTCATCGGCATGCTGCTCACCCCACCGGACGTCATCTCCCAGAGCCTGCTGGCGGTGCCGGTACTGCTGTTGTTCGAACTGGGGCTGATCGTCGCCCGACGCCTGCGCCCCGAACAGGCGACCGAAGCGGCACCGACCGAGTCTGCCCCTGCCACCACACCGAGCGTCATCAAGACCGGCTACGAAGAATACGACCCGGTGGTGGACGAAGAGGACCTCGAGCGCGAACTGGATCGGGCCGAGGCCGAGGAAGAGGCCCTGGAAAAGGGCGACCGAGACCCCGGGCGCCGACGGGGTCCGGGTGGCAGCGGTGACAAAGGGAAAGACTGAATCCCTTGGGGCCGATCCCCCGTTGCGGGTTCAGGTGCGGGTGGGCGTTTGAGGCATGGTCTCGCCTCAGCGCTGATGCGCCGGCGGCGGCCGCACCCCCACCTCGGCCTCGAGGGTGAGACGCCGCCCCTGGCGCAGGATCTCCAGACTCACCGTCGTGCCCGGGGTGATGGCGGCGATGCGGTTCATCGCCTCCTGGGCGTCCTCCACCGCGTCACCGTCGATGCTCAGAATCACATCCCCGGGGCGCAGACCCGCCTGGTGGGCCGGTCCGTCCTTCAGCACCCCGGCCACCAGAATGCCCTGGGGGCGGCGCATACGGAACGACTCCGCCAACTCCGGCGTCACGTCTTGGATCTCCACCCCCAGCCAACCGCGCACTGCCCGCCCATAACGGATGATCTGCTCCGCCACCGTCTTGGCCAGATTCACCGGAATGGCGAAACCGATCCCCTCCGATCCCCCGGAGCGGGTGAAGATCGCGGTATTGATCCCCACCAGTTGTCCCAGAGCATTGACCAACGCCCCGCCGGAATTGCCGGGATTGATGGCGGCATCGGTCTGGATGAAGTTCTCGAAGGTGCTGATGCCCAGGCGCGAGCGCCCGGTGGCGCTGACGATGCCCATGGTCACCGTCTGCCCCACGCCGAAGGGGTTGCCGATGGCCAGTACCACATCGCCGGTGCGCAGTTCATCGGAATGCCCCAAGGTGATCACCGGCAGATCGGGCAGTTCGATCTGCAACACCGCCAGATCCGATTCCGGATCGGTGCCCATCACCCGCGCCGCCGCCACCCGGCCATCGCGCAGCTCCACCCGGATCGCCTCCGCCCCCTCGATGACATGGTGATTGGTGAGCACGAAGCCCTCCTCACTGACGATCACCCCCGAACCCAGACTGGTCTCCAGACGCTCCCGCGGAGCATCGGGACGATTGAAAAAGTGGCGGTAGAGGGGATCTCGGCTCAGCGGGGCTTGCGCCACCCGTTTGGCCGTCTGGATGTTGACCACTGCCGGTGCGGCGGCTTCCACCGCCGCGGCATACGAGACCACCGGCTCGTCGTTGCGTTCCAGACTGTCCCGCTCGGCGAGATGGAAACGGATGCCGCCGCCACTGGGTAACAGCCATCCCAGGATCAGGATCACCACCAGACCGAACAGGGTGCCGACGAGAAAGCTCTTGGCCAAAGACTTTTGAAAAGGCGTCAGATTCATCACGCGACCAAATTAGGATGCGGGCAGACGGCCATGTTAATCATAGCTTCCTCTCAGAGGCTATACGTCAGGAGAAAAAAGATGGTGTCACGCGAGGCGTTGGTGAGCCATTTGAATGATTTGCTGGAGGTCGAGACCTTCAAGGACTACTGCCCCAACGGCCTGCAAGTGGAGGGACGCAGTGAGATCCAGCGTCTTGCCTGTGCCGTGACCGCCTCCCTAGCAGTGATCGAGGCGGCGGTGGCCTGGGGGGCGGATGCCTTGTTGGTGCACCACGGCTATTTCTGGAAGGGTGAGGCCGCCCCCCTCGTTGGCCTGAAGCAACGTCGCATCCGCGCCCTGCTGGCGGTGGAGATGAACCTCTTGGCCTATCATCTGCCGCTGGATGCCCATCCCGAGTTGGGCAATAACGCCCGTTGGGGGGCGGCCATGGGATGGCGGCCCAGCGAGCGTTTCGGCGAATACCGCCTGGGCTGGCTGGGGTGGTGCGAACCCGCCATCACCCCCGAAGCGCTGCAACACGCCTTGCAGCGGGTGCTGGGGCGCGAGCCGTTGTGGCTGCCCGGCGATGAGCACCGTCGTATCGAAAAGGTGGCCTGGTGCTCCGGAGGGGCCGACGGCTGGTTCCAGGCCGCCGTCGATGCCGGAGCGGACGCCTTCGTCACCGGAGAGGTCTCTGAGCCCTGTTACCACCTGGCGCGTGAGAGCGGGGTGCACTTCTTCGCCGCCGGTCACCATGCCACCGAGCGCTTCGGGGTACAGGCATTGGGCGAGCATCTTCAGGCGCGTTTCGGCCTGGAATGGCGTTTCATCGACCAACCGAACCCGGTGTAGCGCGGTTTTACCGGGTGATTTCAGTGGCGAAAATAATTGACCATTTTTCGTTGACATCGTTCGAGAACGGTTGATAGGATCAACCGGCGCATCAGTAAATTTGATGATCGCGAACAGATAATTAATTAGTAACTCATAATATTGCTGATCAGGTTTTGATCAGCGTGCGCAGCTCAGGGGGATCTTCAATGTTCTGGGGAATCGAAGTTGGGGGGCTTCACCATGACTCTCCTCCCGTCTCCACCTTCTGATCCTATTCTCTGATATTCCGTCCGTTGCGTGGTTTTTTCACGCCGCGCGCGGCTGGCTGCGTCTTTGTTTTTTGGCTCGGCCGATCCTGGAGAGGATCGACCGTAAAATCGATGAAGCGACTGCTTTGAGGGTAAGAGATGCCGTTTTCTCACCATCGCTTGAAGAAGGCTGTGCGGCGGGGTGCCGTGCAGGGGTGTAGCGGCAGGGCCGTGGCCAGGCTCCTGTTCCTGCTCGTGCTCATGTCGGGTTGGGGGCCGGTGATGGCCGAATTGCCCGTGCCGGAAGGGATCGTGGTGCCGGAGGATGAATACGAGGGCAAGCACGTGCCCCAGCCCATCGAGTTTCCGCACGACGTTCACACCAAGGTGAATCAGATCAACTGCATGTACTGCCACACCTATGCCCGACGCAGCAAAGTGGCCGGTATTCCCCCCACCAGCAAGTGCATGGGGTGTCATAAGATCATCGCCACCGACAAGCCGCGCATCCAGAAACTCACCGAATACTGGGAGCGAGGCGAGTCTCCGAAATGGAAGAAGGTTCACGACGTGCCCGATTACGTCCATTTCACCCATGAAAAGCACTTGAAACGCTTCGTGTTCGACAAGGATTTCCCGGTGGAGGACGTCTATCAGGTGTGCGGTGTGTGTCACGGCAACGTGATGGAAATGACCGTGGCCGAGAAGCAAAGGTCGCTCACCATGGGATTCTGTCGCCGCTGTCACGAGGCCAACGAGGGCCCCGGGGACTGTTGGGCATGCCACAAGTGATCGCTGCAGCGATCAGGCCTTGAAAGGACAAAGCGGGTAAGTGATATGAACGATTTCAAGATCGACCGACGTGATTTTCTCAAGGCGCTGGGATGGACCGGCGCGGGGGCGGCCCTGGCAGGTTGTGATCTGCCCACCACGGTGACCCTGGAGGAAGGGGCTGAAGAGGTGGTCTCCTATCGCCTGCCGAAGGAATACGCCATTCCCGGGGTGGCGGTGTGGTATGCCTCCACCTGTGCCCAATGCCCGGCGGCCTGTGGTATCCACGGTCGCATCCGTGAGGGGCGGGTGCTCAAGGTGGAGGGCAATCCCGACTCGCCGGTGAACGCCGGTCGCACCTGCATGATGGGGCAGGCCGGGCTGCAGAACCATTACAATCCCGATCGCCTGACCCGGCCGATGCAGCGTGAGAACGGTCGCCTGGTGCCCATTTCCTGGGACGATGCCCTGGCTCTACTGAAGAGCAAGGTAGGCAAGGGGGGTGAGATTCCTTCTGGCAAGACCGCCTGGTTCACCGGCCAGGTGAGCGGTCATCAGGCGGTGCTCATCGACGAACACCTCAAGCGTCTCGGCGGTGGCCGCCACTACAGCTACGAACTGGTGAGCGAAGAAGTGTGGCGCCGGGTGTGCCAGGACATGTTGGGCGACCCCGATCCCCGATTGGACTTTTCCAAGGCCGATCTGGTGGTCTCCTTCGGGGCCGATTTCCTCGGTACCGGGCGTTCACCGGTGTATTTCGCCAAGGAATATGCCGCCTTC
>JALSHN010000254.1 GCA_026982215.1 Gammaproteobacteria bacterium | reverse complement strand
CAAGCGGGTCGTTTTCGCGGTATCATGAACCTTTTGAACGTCTTGCTGGATTTAGCGTGAGGATTTCATGGCGACCTACAGCACCAACCAATTTCGCTCCGGCCTGAAGATCATGCTCGACGGCGACCCCTACGTCATCCTGGAGAACGAATTCGTCAAGCCCGGGAAAGGCCAGGCCTTCAACCGCATCAAGGTACGCAACCTCAAGACCGGTCGCGTGGTGGACCGCACCTTCAAGTCCGGCGAAACGGTGGAAGCGGCCGACGTGGTGGAGAAAGAGATGCAATACCTCTACAACGACGGCGAGTTCTGGCATTTTATGGACCCGGAGACCTTCGAGCAATTGGCCGCCGACGCCAAGGCCGTGGGGGAGGCTGCCAAATGGCTCAAAGAGCAGGACATGGTCACCGTCACCCTGTGGAACGGTGAACCGCTTATCGTCACCCCGCCCAACCACGTGGTCCTGCGGGTCACTGAGACCGAGCCCGGCGTACGCGGCGACACCGCCACCGGCGCCACCAAACCCGCCACCCTCGAGACCGGCGCGGTGGTGAAAGTTCCCCTGTTCGTCGATGTGGGCGATCTCCTCAAAGTGGACACCCGCACCGGCGAATACATCTCCCGCGCCAAGGAGGAATGAGCACCTCCTGGCGGCCCGCTGCCTCCATCGACCGGCTGCGCCGGCGCTCCCGGCTGATCGCCCGCCTGCGCGCCTTCCTCGAGGCACGCGGGCTGTGGGAGGTGGAGACCCAGATCCTCGACACCGTCGGCACCACCGACCCTCACATCCACCCGCTGAGCACCGAAATCGGCGCCCCTCACGCCCCGCGCCGCCTCTACCTCCACACCTCACCCGAATTCCACATGAAACGGCTGCTGGCCGCCGGCAGCGGCCCCATCTACCAGATCGCCCGCGTCTTTCGCGACCAGGAGCGCGGCCCGCGCCACCTGCTGGAATTCACCCTGCTGGAATGGTACCGCCCCGGCTGGGATCACCGGCGACTGATGGACGAAGTGGCGCAACTGCTCTGCGAAGTGGCCGAGGCCCCACCGGCGCGCCGTCTGAGCTACCGGCAAGTATTTCAACAACACTTGGGAGTGGACCCCCACCACACCCCCACCGAGGCCCTCCATGAGCTCGCCCGGGATCACGGCCTGACCCCTCCCGACGACCTCGACCGGGACGCCCTGCTGGATCTCCTCATGGGCGCCCTGCTGGAACCCCGCCTCGGGCAGGACACCCCCCTGTTCATCCACGACTATCCCGCCAGCCAAGCCGCCCTGGCCCGCATCCGACCCGGCGACCCGCCACTGGCCGAGCGCTTCGAACTCTACTGGCGCGGGATGGAGCTGGCCAACGGCTTCCACGAACTCACCGATCCCGAGGAACAACGGCGCCGCTTCCTCGACGAGCGTCGGCGGCGGCGGCAGCATGGGCTGGCCGACATCCCCCACGACCAGTGGCTGATCGAGGCCTTGGAGGCGGGGCTCCCCCCCTGCGCCGGCGTCGCCCTCGGAGTGGACCGGCTGTTCATGATCCTCAGCGAGGCCGAGAACATCGACCAAGTCGTTGCCTTCCCCCAACGGATCTGAATCCCGGCGAGCGTCGGAAGATTTGACGATCCTCGCTGACATCCCCCCCCCGAGGGAGCGGCAATCCCCGTCACGACGACAAAGGCACGCCTCTTGCTTGAACCAAGGTGACGAATACACGAACCCCGACGGCTGACAATATGTCTTTCGGAGTAGAACCGTGAGCGGCGAATCCGCTTCCATGCATCAGGAACACCCAAAGGGCGCCCCCATGACCATGGATCAGCGCTGGAGCAAACGCCACCGCCTCGATCTGGTGGTGGACGTGGTGGGAGGCACCACCCACCTCAGTGACTGCCGCAGCCGCGACGTCGGCCTCGGCGGCGCCTTCGTCAATTGTCCCGGCGAGGCCCTCCACGGCCACGAAGGCGAAGAAGTGGACCTCATCTTCCACCTGGGGCGTGGCGCGCAATCACGGCAACACCGCTTGCGAGCCCGCATCGTCCGCTGTGAATCCCAAGGCGCCGGCTTCGCCTTCAGCGACTTCGACACCGCCGCCTTCCGCGCCCTGCAGCAGATCCTCCATCAGGCCATCGCCTCCTGAGCACTCAGCCTCCAGCGATCCAGCCGATTCGCCGCCCCACCAACACCCGGCGCCCTGGCGACAACCCCTCCTCCCAGCGGATCCGCCCCGCCTCCGAGACCAGGATCACCGTCGAGCCCATGTTGAAACGCCCGATCTCCATCCCCTTCTCATAGCGGATCTCCCGATCCTGATAGCGCCACCGCCGGATACGGCGCGAGCGGGGC
>JALSHN010000253.1 GCA_026982215.1 Gammaproteobacteria bacterium | reverse complement strand
GGGGTGAAAAACCGTGATCCAGGTCTCGAAACACACCCTTCGCGCTCCAAGCCTCCGACAGAGGCCACGATACAAGGCATGCGTGCTGCACCGAGGCGGTTGAGCACACCCACACGACCACAGGAGCAAGACCATGAAACGACGTGACCAACGCGGTTTCACCCTCATCGAACTGATGATCGTGGTGGCCATCATCGGCATCCTCGCCGCCGTGGCCATTCCCGCCTACGACAATTACACCAAGAAGGCCAAATTCTCCGAGGTGGTGACCATCGCCGACGGTTACAAGACCCCGGTGACAGTGTGTTACATGGAGCAAGGCACCCTCACCGGTTGTAATGCCGGCACCAACGGCATCCCCGCCGTGCCGGCGGCCACCGGCAACCTGGCCTCGCTCGATGTGACCAACGGGGTGATCACTGGCACTGACACCAATGGGGTGACCTATACGCTTACGCCCACGGCCAACAATGGGGTCGTCAACTGGACCAAGGGCGGCACCTGTATCGCGAACGGTTTGTGCTGATGGCGCGCGGGTTGGTGTCTATATTTTCAGGCCCCCAGGTGGGGCCTGTTTTTTTATGGCACGAGAAATGCTTTCTATCCGGTTGCGGTGGCGATTGCGCGATCCGCAACCAACCGGAGGGGTGTCTTAGGAAGGAGCACCCCGATCCCCCGGGCGCCGCCGTTCACCCCGTCCTTCCCTCCCCACATTTTTGGCCCCTCCTTGCGAGGGGCTTTTTTCTTGCGTTCCGTGCCATACTGAAACGATGAAAGTTTTTCCCCGTCGGCGTCGTTAATACCGAAGACCGGAGCCTGTGTGTGCCCGCAGGACGCACGAGGGATCACGGATGCGAGGATCATGAACAAGACAACGGGACTGGGGGCCGAACTGGCCCGCCGGCTGGTGGAGGGCGGCTGGACGCGCCCCGAAGAGATGGCGACGCTCGAGGAGCAGGCCGCAGCGGCCGGCCGGTCCTTGTTGGCCCAGCTGCGCCGCCGGGGCGTGGTGCCCGAGGAGGCGTTGCTGCCGCTGGTGGCCGAGGCCTTCGGCCTGCCGTTGATCGATCTGCGGGCGGTGGAGCTGGATCCCGCGCTGCGTGAACTGGTACCGGCGGAATTGGTGGCCCGCACCCGGGTGTTACCGCTCCACCGGCGTGGGCCACGGTTGTTCGTGGCCCTGGACGACCCGGCCAACAGTGCCGGGATCGAACGGGTGCGCTTCCACACCGGACTGATCGTCGATAGCGTGCTCGCCGATCCCACGGCGCTTTCCGAGGCCATCGCCCGTTTCCAGGACTGGGAGTCCGACCCCTTCGCCGATCTGGCCGACGCCGGGCTGGAGGAGATCGAAGTGGAGGCGGACGAGCCCCAGGATCGGGCCGCCATCGGTGCCGAGGCGGTGGACGATGCCCCGGTGGTGCGTTTCGTCCATAAACTGATGCTGGATGCGGTGAATGCCGGGGCCTCGGACCTGCATTTCGAGCCCTACGAAGACCGTTACCGGGTGCGCATGCGGGTGGACGGCGTGTTGCGCGAGGTGGTGGAGCCGCCCTTGAGTCTGGCGCCGCGGATCAGCGCCCGCTTGAAGGTGATGGCGCGCCTGGATGTCTCCGAGCGCCGTCTGCCGCAGGACGGGCGCACCAAACTGCGGCTCTCGCCGCGGCGCCACATCGATTTCCGCGTCAGCACCTGCCCCACCCTCTATGGCGAAAAAGTGGTGTTGCGGGTACTGGAATCCCAGGCCGGTGAGTTGGAACTGGAACGGCTGGGGATGAACCCGGCACAGTTAGAGGCCTTCCTGGGGGCCATCACCCAGCCCCACGGGATGATTCTGGTCACCGGCCCCACCGGCAGCGGCAAGACAGTGACTCTCTATGCCGCCCTGCGACGGCTCAACACCCCGGAGCGCAACATCTCCACCGCTGAGGACCCGGTGGAGATCAACCTCCCCGGTATCAATCAGGTCAACATCAACCCCAAGGTAGGCCTGACCTTTGCCACCGCCATGCGTGCCTTCCTGCGCCAGGACCCGGACGTGATCATGGTGGGGGAGATCCGCGATCTGGAAACGGCGGACATCGCCGTCAAGGCGGCCCAGACCGGGCATCTGGTGTTTTCCACCCTGCACACCAACGACGCCCCTCAGGCGGTGATCCGGCTGCGCAACATGGGGGTGATGGGGTACAACATCGCCTCCTCGCTGAGTCTGGTGGTGGCCCAACGCTTGGTACGCAAGTTGTGCGACCACTGCAAGCGGCCGCTGCGGTTACCGCCCGAGGCCCTGGAGGAGGCCGGCCTGTCTCCCGAGGAGGCCGCCGCCTCGCCGGTGATCTACGAACCGGTGGGTTGTGA
>JALSHN010000252.1 GCA_026982215.1 Gammaproteobacteria bacterium | reverse complement strand
CCTTCCTCGTCGTTGGCTTCACCCTGTTCACCTTCGTGGCTGGGATCATCGCCGCCCCCTTCAACGCCCTACTGGCCGAGACCATCCTGCGCCGGGCCGGCGCCCTCCCGGATCAGGCCCCGGAACGCCCTTGGCACGCCGCCCTCACCGAGGCCGGGGTGGCGGTGCGAGAAGAGACCCGCAAGCTGTTGTATTTCCTCAAATGGGCCCTGCCCTTCGGGGTGTTGTTTCTCATCCCTGGCGTGAACCTCATCGCCGCCCCCGCATGGCTCGGTTTCAATGCCTGGTTGCTGGCCCAGGAATATCTCGACTATCCCTTGAGTGCCCGCGGGCTGGCCTTCAGCCGCCAACGTCCACTGCTGCGCCGCCATCGCTGGCTGGCCCTGGGCTTCGGTGGCGCCACCCAGCTCGCCACCGCCATCCCCCTGCTCAATTTATTGGTGATCCCCAGCGCCGTGGCCGGGGCCTGCCTGCTGTGGCTGGAACAGTTCCCAAAGGCCGAAGACGACGACTCCCTGCCACCGTAGGATTCAAGATCGATCGGCGATGGCCGACAATGCGGGGGCAAGATGTCTTGTAATTCACAGACTTACATCTAACACGCAGTGTTTCAGGAGCCCTCATGTCCTTTCGTTTCCCCCACCTGACTCCCGTGGCCCTCGCTGTCGGCCTTGCCCTCACCGGCTGTTCCAACAATGACCCGCAACTCATCAACGGCAGCCTCCTCAAGGGGCCCATCGATGGCGCCACCATCGAGGTGGTCAGCGCCGACGGTACCCTCATCGCCACCGGCCTCAGCCGTGATGGGCTGTTCAACCTCGCCCCTCAAGCCACGCCTCAAGGCGACCTGATATACCTCCGTGCCCGCGGTGGTTCCTACAGCGACGAGGCCACTGGCGAGCAGGTGGATCTGGGCGAAGGGGTCCTGGAGACGGTATTCACCGTTGAGGAATACCGCCAGCTCCTCAGCCAAGGCGAATATGCCGCGCTGACCCCGGAAACCACCCTGCTGGCCGCGCTGGTGAGGGACAACGTGGCCGCCGGCGCGGATCCGTCCACGGCCCTACAACAGGCGATTTCCCTGATCGAGGCCCAGTGGATCGGTGACAGCAACCCCACCGGCGGACTGGTCAGCGGGGACGCCGTGGTGCGCAAGGGCAATCTGGTGGCCCCGCTGGCGGACACCCCGCAACAGGCCCTGGCCAAGAATCGGGCCATCAGCGTCTCCTATCTGCTGCAAGACTTGGGGTTGGCCCCCGGCCAGGTCGTGGATTTGCTACAAGCCGCCGCCGATGATCTCAAAGACGGCAGCTTGGATGGCAAGGCCAACGGCACCCCCGTGACCCTCACCGATGCCAGCGGTCAGACCCTGGACCTCAGCCAGGCCGATTTTGGGCAGCGCATCGCCGCTGCTCGCCAGACCCTGTTCCGCAACACCATGGACCGCCTGGCCCAGGGGGATCTGAGCGATGCCGAGCGGCAACGCCTGTTGGGGATGATCGGCGATGACGACATGGCCCAGACCCTCGGCGCCCGCCTCGACGAGCTGGCGCAGATGCAACAGCAGGCCGAAGCAAAAACCCAGGCCATGCTCGCCGAGGACGACCTGGTGGGCCTCCCCCGCCTCACCCCCATGAACGACGAAGACGGTAACCCCACTGACAATGCCGCCCGCTACACCCTCACGGTGCAGAAAGAGGTGAACGTCACCCTCAAACTGCGCCACAACGACGCCCCGCGGGACGTCACCGTGCCCCTGCTGCGCTACAACGGCACCGCCCTGCCGCCGCTGATCGAGGCCCGACGCAACCAAGCCATCGACGTCACCATCACCAACCAGCTGAACGAAGAAACCACCATCCACTGGCATGGCTTCGAGGTGGCCGCCAATGTGGACGGCGGCCCCGACAACCCCATCGCCGCCGGTGGCACTTTCTCTCCCAGTTTCAGCCTCGATCAGCCCGCGGCTTCACTGTGGTTCCACCCCCACCCCCACAGCAAGACCGGCGAGCAGGTCTACAACGGTCTGGCGGGTATCTTCATCCTCGAAGACGACATCAGCACCCAACTGGAGACAGACAACAAACTCCCCGGCGGCGACTACGACATCCCACTGCTGATCCAGGACCGCCGCTTCACAGACAGCGACGACGATGGTGCCCCCGACACCCTAGTCTATGCCGAGAGCCCGCGCGACATCGCCATGGGCATGTTGGGCGACCGCATCCTGGTCAATGGCGTGGAATGGCCCAAGATCTCGGTGGAGACGCGGCAATACCGTTTCCGTCTCTACAATGTCTCCAACGCCCGCACCTACGATTTCGCCCTCAGCGACGGGCGTGAATTCAAGGTGGTGGGTACCGATGGCGGGCTGCT
>JALSHN010000251.1 GCA_026982215.1 Gammaproteobacteria bacterium | reverse complement strand
GCCCGAATCGCTCCTGATCCTGGGGGGTGGGGTCATCGCCTGCGAATTGGCCCAGGCCCATGCCCGCTTGGGGGCCCGGGTCACCATGCTCACCCGCTCGCGGCTCCTCTCCCGCCTGCCCGAGGCGGTGGGGGAGACCCTGGCCGCCGCCTTTGTCGCCGAGGGCATCGAGGTGGCGCAGGGCGAGGTGGAGACGGTGGAACACGACGCCCGGGGCTTTCACATCACTTTGCGAGACGGAGGGCGCCGCGCCGCCCACCATCTGCTGGTGGCCACCGGTCGCCGGCCCAACACTGATGAGCTGGGATTGGAGGCGGCGGGGGTGGCTGTGGATGATCACGGCCACATCCGGGTGGACGAGCACCTGCGCAGCGCCCAGGGG
Organism: Gammaproteobacteria bacterium; assembly: GCA_026982215.1. Taxonomy (GTDB): domain Bacteria; phylum Pseudomonadota; class Gammaproteobacteria; order S012-40; family S012-40; genus S140-43. The sequence goes on along the minus strand of JALSHN010000251.1, from coordinate 2,001 downwards.
CACATCTATGCCGCCGGTGATTGCACCGACCTGCCCCAATTCGTCTACGTGGCCGCCCGGGCGGGCACGCTGGCGGCGTGCAACCTGTTGGGCGGGAACGAGGCCCTGGATCTGTCGGTGCTGCCCCAGGTGGTGTTCACCGATCCCCAGGTGGCCGTGGTGGGTCAGTCCCCCGGCCCCGGCCTGCAACAGCGCACCCTGCCCCTGGATCAGCTCCCCCGGGCCCTGGCCGATTTTCGCACCCACGGGCAGATGACCCTGGTGGCCGATGAGGCCGGGCGCCTCCGGGGGGCCCAGATCGTCTCCCACCGGGCGGGGGAGGTGATCCAGAGCGCCGCCCTGGCCATCGCTGCGGGGATGACGGTGGAGGCGCTGGGCGCTACCCTGTTCCCCTATCTCACCGAAGGGGAGGGGCTCAAATTGGCCGCCCAGACTTTCATCAAGGACGTCAGCAAGCTCTCCTGTTGCGCCGGATGAGCGGGGACGGGCTCACCATCGGCCAACTGGCTCGGGAGGCCGGGGTGAATGTGGAGACGGTGCGTTACTACCAGCGGCGGGGATTGCTGCCCGAGCCACCACGTCCGCCCGGTGGGATCCGCCGCTATTCCGCAGAGACGGTGGCCCGCATCCGTTTCATCAAACGCGCCCAGCGCTTGGGTTTTACCCTCACGGAGATCGGCGAACTGCTCTCCCTGGGGGAGGGGCATTGCCACGAGGTACAGGCGCTGGCGCGGCGTAAATACCAGTCCATCGAGGCGCGCATCCGTGATCTGGAGACCATGGCGGTGGCCCTGAGGGCGTTGTTGTCCCAATGTGAGCGGGGGGAGTCATCCCCCCGTTGCGCGCTGGTGGAGCGCCTGTCCGCCCTGGAAGACGACTCAGGCGCCTGAATTGACCTCCCGCTCCAGGCGATCCAGCAGCTCGACGATGCGCTGCGAGATCACCCCCACCTGTTCATAACCCGCCTCGGCGCCCTCCACATCGCCAGCGTTCTTGAGGCGGATGATCTCGCGGATGAGGGTGTGCAGTTCCTCGTGGGGGGCCTCCACCTCGCGCAGGGTCTGGAGGTGGCTGTATTTGGCCAGCCCCACGCCGTAGTACCACTTGCCGAAGTCGCAGTGCTTGTGGGAGACCGCTTGTTCCTCGGTGAGGGCCTCCTGGCCGTCGAGGAAGGCCCGCAGCCGCGCCTTCCAGGCCAGGTGCGCGGCCTTGGCGGCGGAGAGGTCCAGGGTGTTGCCAGTCCCCAGCTCATAATGGCGCACATAGCCTTGCAGCTCCATGGAGAGCTCGGCCAGATGGGCGGCGGCCTCACGGGATTCCTTGGCGCCCTCGGTGGTGTGGTGGGCCACCTCGCTGATCACGGTGATGTTGTGGTTGATCTCGTTGGCCACCGCGCTCTGTTCCTCCACCGCGGTGGCGATCTGGGTGTTCATTTCGTTGATCACGTCCACTGCCTGGCGGATCTGGTTGAGGGCCTCGGCGGTGCGTTCCATCTGGGCGCTGCCCTCGCGGCCCTTCTCCAGCGCCGCCTCCATCACCTTCACCGACTGATTGGCCCCGGCCTGCAAGCGGGAGATCATCTCCTCGATTTCCTGGGTGGACTGCTGGGTGCGCGAGGCCAGGGTGCGCACCTCGTCGGCTACCACCGCGAAGCCCCGCCCCTGTTCCCCGGCGCGGGCGGCTTCGATGGCGGCGTTCAGTGCCAGCAGGTTGGTCTGCTCGGCGATGTTCTTGATCACGTCGAGCACCATGCCGATCTCGTTGCTCTCCTCGTCCAGCTTGTGGATCACCTGGGCGGCGCGTTCCACCTCGCCGGCCAGGGCCTCGATCACCGACTTGGTCTCGGTGGCGATCTGCTCGCCCTCCACCGCCGAACGGTCGGCGTTGTGGGCCGCCTCGGCGGCGTTGGCGGCGTGACGGGCCACTTCGGTGACGGTGGCGCTCATCTGGTTCATCGCCGTGGCCACCTGATCGGTCTCCTGCTGCTGGCGGAACACCTCG
>JALSHN010000250.1 GCA_026982215.1 Gammaproteobacteria bacterium | reverse complement strand
GCCGCTTCGCCTTCCACCAGGATGACGAAGGTGCGTCCGCGGTGGGCGTAGATGTAGGGTGTGGAGTGGCGGAACCAGTGGACGTAGCGACTCGGGTCCTGCATGGGGATGTCTCCGATGACTCGCTCCCATCCTATCATTCCGCAAGCCATTGAAAAACCGAGACACGATGAAAGACCAAGTAAAAAGATTAAAAAAGTGCTTGCATCGGGAATTACAGTTTTGTAAAAAATGAATACCTTCTGAACGAAGGTGCGGTCTCCACAAACAAAGCGGGTGATTTGTGGGCCCCGAAAGGGGGTTTATTCCGCGTTTGATTTGTGGAAACCGGGGGTTTGTGGCCGTGGGTCACCACATGTTGATGGGTTGAAGAGTATCCCCTGGGAGGAACGAAAATGGATCAGAAACTCGCCATGCTGGCCAACGTGGCCGGTATCGTTGTCGCTTTCGTGCTGTTCGCCAAGTATGCGATGATGGCCTGATTGTAAATAATACAACAGCTTACCTTGAACGCCCCGGTTGGCGGACCAGCCGGGGCGTTTTTTGTTTTCCGCGTTTTTATTTGGTTTTTTGTGAGATGTTTTTTCTTTTTCCATAAATTATGTGGAAAATATGGATTTTGGTCGAGGGGCGGCGCGCCGGTTCCGCCGCGGCGGCTGATATAATCTCCGCCCCAGCCTAGGAGGAGAGTCATGCCCCAGTACCGTTCTCGCACCACCACTCACGGCCGCAACATGGCGGGTGCCCGTGCCTTGTGGCGGGCCACCGGCATGCGCGACGAGGATTTCGGCAAGCCGATCATCGCAGTGGCCAATTCCTTTACCCAGTTCGTCCCCGGCCACGTGCATTTGAAGGACCTGGGGCAGTTGGTGTGCCGGGAGATCGAGCGTGCCGGCGGGGTGGCCAAGGAGTTCAACACCATCGCCGTGGACGATGGCATCGCCATGGGGCACGGGGGCATGCTCTATTCACTGCCTTCCCGCGAGCTCATCGCCGATTCGGTGGAGTACATGGTCAATGCCCATCAGGCCGATGCCTTGGTGTGTATCTCCAATTGCGACAAGATCACCCCGGGGATGTTGTTGGCGGCGTTGCGGCTGAACATCCCCACGGTATTCGTCTCCGGCGGTCCCATGGAGGCGGGCAAGGTGGTGTGGCGCGGCGAGGAGCTGCATCTGGATCTAGTGGATGCCATGGTGGCGGCCGCCGATCCCGACGCCTCCGATGAGCAGGTGGCGGCCTTCGAGCGCTCCGCCTGCCCCACCTGCGGTTCCTGCTCGGGGATGTTCACCGCCAACTCGATGAATTCCCTCATGGAGGCCATCGGCCTGGCCCTGCCGGGCAACGGCTCGCTGGTGGCCACCCATGCCGATCGCCGTGATTTGTTCCTGCGTGCGGCACGGCTGATCGTGGACATCACCCGCCGTTATTACGAACAGGACGAGGCCTCGGTGTTGCCCCGCGCCATCGCCTCCCGTGAGGCCTTCGAGAACGCCATGACGCTGGACATCGCCATGGGGGGGTCCACCAATACGGTGCTGCATCTGTTGGCCGCCGCTCAGGAGGGCGGGGTGGATTTCACCATGGCCGACATCGACCGCCTGTCCCGGCGGGTGCCCAATATCTGCAAGGTGGCCCCGGCCACCCAGCGTTACCACATGGAGGACGTACACCGGGCGGGAGGGATCTTTGCCATTTTGGGGGAGCTGGAACGGGGCGGGCTGTTGCACACCGAGGCTCCCATGGTGCACAGCCCTTCCCTGGCCGAGGCCCTGGAGGCTTGGGATGTCCGTCGGACCGATGACGAGGTGGTGAAGACCTTCTATCGCGCCGCCCCCGGCGGGGTGCCCACCACCGAGGCCTTCAGTCAGGATCGCCGTTATCCCGATCTGGATCTGGATCGGGTCGGGGGCTGTATCCGTGATCTGGCGCATGCCTACAGCGCCGACGGCGGTCTGGCGGTGCTCTACGGCAACCTGGCCCCCAACGGCTGCATCGTCAAGACCGCCGGGGTGGATGAGTCCATTCTCACCTTCAGCGGCCGTGCCCGGGTGATGGAGAGCCAGGAGGCGGCGGTGGAGGCCATCCTGGGGGGGCGCATCGAGCCGGGTGATGTGGTGGTGATCCGCTACGAGGGGCCGCGCGGCGGGCCGGGGATGCAGGAGATGCTCTATCCCACCAGTTATTTGAAGTCCAAGGGCCTGGGCAAAGTCTGTGCGCTGATCACCGATGGCCGTTTCTCGGGGGGGACCTCGGGGTTGTCCATCGGTCATGTCTCCCCGGAGGCGGCCGAGGGTGGTCCCATCGGTTTGGTGGAGGAGGGGGATGTCATCGAGATCGACATTCCCAACCGGGGTATCCGCCTGCGGGTGAGCGACGAGGAGCTGGCCCGCCGCCGCGA
>JALSHN010000249.1 GCA_026982215.1 Gammaproteobacteria bacterium | reverse complement strand
ATCCTTTGTGGTCCAACCTGTTTCGACCGCGTCCTCCCTGGAGACAGACCGCGGCCCGGCTGTTCGCCTCCACCCCGCTGGCCGAAGGCCTCGTCCACAGCAGTCTCGACGCACTCGCCCAATGCATGCATCTGCGTCGCTTCCACAGCGGAGAAGTGATCTTTCATGCCGGCGACCCGGGACTGGGCATGTATCTGATCCTCTCCGGCCGGGTGGAGATTCAATTGCAGGGCCGACGGCTGGCCGAACTGGACACCGGTGATTTCTTCGGTGAAGTCGCCTTGTTCGGGGAAGAGAACCGCACCGCCACCGCCTGCGCCCGCGAACCCAGCGAGCTGGCCGGATTCTTTCGTCCCGACCTGGAAGAATGGCTCGCCCGCGAACCCCGACAGGGGGTACGCCTGCTGATGAACCTCGGCCGCCTGCTGGCGGAACGGCTGCGACACAGCAACGCGCGGCTGTGCCAGCGATGACCCGTCTGCTGCTGCGACTGCCACCGGCGCTGGCCACCCTCCTCATCGGACTCGCCATCGCCCTCTCCCTTACCCTGGCCGTCCTGCTGCTGCGTCCGGTCATCGGCCCGCTGGTGGCCGCCGCCATCCTCTACGTCTTTCTCGCCCCGGCGGTGGAGGCCCTGCAGCGCCGCGGAGTCGGGCACACTCTGGCGGTCACCGTGGTCCTCGGCGGCACCTTGCTGTCCATTCTGTGGGCGGCGATCAACCTCGCCCCACCACTCGGAGAACAACTGTCCGGCTTTCTTCATCGCCTCCCCTCTACCTGGAATCGTCTGGAAGGCCTGATCGACGATCTCGTCGCCCGGGCCCAGTACCACCTGGGAGTCGATCTGCCGGTGGCGGAATTCATGAATCGGCTGCGCCACTGGCTGGAGCGGCGGGCCACAGACTGGTTGAGCCAAGGCTCGGAATGGATTGCCCAGACCATTCTCTGGGCACTGCTGCTGCCACTGACGGCCTTCTTTCTGCTGCGCGACTTCCGTCGCCTCCGCAACGCCCTGCTGGACCGTGTCCCCAACGCCGCCTTCGAAGATGTGCTGCGCATCTACCACGGTGTCGGCAGCCGCCTGCAGAGCTACCTGCGCGGCGTGCTGATCCAGTCCAGCGTCATCGCCCTCATCGTCACCTCCGGCCTCACCCTGGTGGGCCTGCCCCTGGCGCCGCTGCTGGGCGTGATCGCCGGCCTGCTCAATCTCATTCCCTACCTCGGTCCGCTGCTGGCTGCCTTACCTCCCCTGTTGGTCGGACTCTCCACCGGCCTCGAAACGCCCCATCTGGGACTGGTCGCCCTCGTCCTGATCACCGCCCAAGTGGTGGACAATCTCGTCGTCGTCCCCCTGGTCCTGGCCCGTGCCGCCAACCTCCACCCTCTGGCCGCCCTCCTGGGCGTGATCCTCGCCGGCCAGGCCTTCGGCGTCTGGGGCATGATCCTCGCCCTTCCCGCCCTCGCCAGCGCCCGTATCTGCCTGGAAGGCATCCACGAAGGACTCAGCCGGCGCCGCACTCAAGTCACCCCTCCCCATGCCGACATTCGTGCCACACATCCAAACCGCCCCCTGAATCCATGAACATCGCCTCGCGCACCTCGCTATTGCTCGGCCTGCTGCTGTTGAGCACCGGGGTCGGCAATGCGCGCGACCTCATCAACGGCCCCGACCCGCTGGCCGAACTTCTCGACGTCCTCCAGGAAGAGACCGAACAAGCCACCGCAGCCCGTCTCAACATCGACTTCGTCCCCGGGATGATGACCGTCCTCCACGGCGAAGACCTGCTGGAAATGGGACTGGCCACCGTCCTCGACGCCCTTGCCCTGGTCCCCGGCGCCCAAAGCACCATGACCAGCTTCGGCCAACCCCAGATCATCTTCCGTGGCGCGGGGCGCAACTTCGCCTCCAGCAACGCCAAACTGCTCCTGGACGGCCAATCCATGAACTCGGCTCTCAACGGCCAGAGCACCCTGCTTGCCCTGCCCCTGGAACTGGTGGACCGCATCGAAGTGATCCGCGGCCCCGGCGCCTCCCTCTACGGCGAATTCGCCTTCGCCGGAGTGATCAACGTCATCACCCGCACCGAAGGCAACCGCGCCTTCGCCCGCCTGAGCCGAGACGGCCGACGTAGCGGCGGTGTCATGGGGCACTTCGACACCCTGGGCGGGCGCCTGGGGCTGGTGGCCAGTCTCAGCGACAATCCCGGCGGCCAGGTCCAGGCCGGAGAGGACAAACTGCGTGGCCAGAACGGCTCCCACGCCCCCGGACCCAGCAACGAACGCGGTCGCCACAGCACCCTGATGGCCGAATGGGACTTCGGCGACACCCGCCTCCACCTGCGCCAGCTCACCACCGGACTGGGCGACCACTTCGGCATCAACGACATCCTCCCGCCACCGGAGCA
>JALSHN010000248.1 GCA_026982215.1 Gammaproteobacteria bacterium | reverse complement strand
CGATATGGGAGTACGGCTTCGCCCTCGACAATGCCTATGCCGATGGCGGTGTCGGTACGCTCTACGCCCTCAACTCCGGCGACAACGCCACCAGTGCCTGGTTGTCTCAGGATGCCGTGCAGCCCGGAGAGAATCCCTCCCGGCGTGACAACCAGGAGATCCTGGTGAAGGATACCAGCGAGGAAGTGAACAGTAATGGCGAGTGGTGGGTGACCCCTGACCCGGACATCAGCGATGCGGTAGGTGACTCGCTGTATCCCGACAAGGCCCAGGGGATGATCTCCTTCGCCATCGACATCGCCGGGACCACTTTGCTGGACGAGCTCACCAGCGGTGACGGTTCCATCGCCATCCACTGGACCATGTTCTGTGCCAACGACGTCATCGAGGGTGAGGTGACCACCTACGTGCCAGCGCCGGGCAGTCTGTTGCTGCTGGGGCTGGGGCTGGCAGCTTTGGGTGCCGGTCAGTGGCGCCGCCGCCGCGAGGCGGAGGGTGTCGCCGCCTGACCGTCTCTGTGTCGGTCGGATCGACGAGCAGACCCCTGGGGTATTCGCCCCGGGGGTTTTTGTTTTCAGGCCCTGCTGGTTCACTGGCGGAATGGAGTGAGGTCGCCGGGGGCAAGAGGCGGCGGCCTGTGGCCGCCAGCGCTTTCAGGCGAAGATCTGCGGGTAGAAGAACTCCGGGGCGGCGAGGGCGCCGCGATGGGTGGCGGCGTTGTAATAGCGGGTGGTGAAGGGGCGGTCGTCGGCGTCCTGCTCACGGAAGCGGTCGATGACGTTGTCCTTGCAGGCCATGGTTACGGTCCACCAGCCGCTGGGATAGACCGGCTGGGGGAAGAACAGGGTGGCGGTGTCCATGAAACCGGCGCCGCGCATGGCATGGTGCATGTCTTTGAGGATGTTCATGTGCAACAGCGGCGATTCGCTCTGCTGGACCAGGATGCCGTTCTCGCCCAGGGCCCGGCGGCAGTCGCTGTAGAAGGCCTGGGTGAACAGGCCCTCGGCGGGGCCGATGGGGTCGGTGCTGTCGACGATGATGACGTCGTAATAGCCATGGGGGGTCTCGGCGACCCATTGGATGCCATCCTTGAAATGTAGGTGGGCGCGGGGGTCGTCGTTGGCTTCGGTGAGTTCGGGGAAGAATTGTTCCGCCAGCCGGGTGACTCGTTCGTCGATCTCCACCTGATCGGCTTTTTCCACTCCGGGGTGTTTCAAGACCTCTTTCAGGGTGCCGCAGTCGCCGCCGCCGACGATGAGTACCCGCTTGGGGGCGGGGTGGGTGAACAGCGCGGGGTGGCTGATCATCTCGTGGTAGAGGAAGTTGTCCCGCTGACTGAGCATGATGAAGCCATCGATGACCATCAGATTCCCGAAGTGGGTGGTCTCGTAGATCTCGATCTTCTGGAACGGGGTCTGTTCTTCGTGCAGCTTGGCACGGATGGCCAGAGAGAAGGCGCTGCCGCCTTCTTCGCAGATCTCGGTGAACCACCGGCCCTCGGGGAGGACTTCGCTCATCGTTCGCTCCTGTGGCTTGAGTGCTCGTACAATAGGCGCCCGATTATAACGTCCTTTATGAGGAGCGCATGACAGCGGAGGGCTGGACGCCGGCACAGGCGGAAGCGACCTATAACATCCCCCATTGGGGAGACGGTTATTTCTTCGTGGATCGGCGGGGGCGCTTGTGTGTCCGTCCGGCGCTGGGGGATCCCCGTTCGGTGGATCTGTGGTCACTCACCGAGGAGGTGCGCCGCGGGGGGCTGGAGTTGCCGGTGCTGATCCGTGTGCCGGACATCCTCCGTGACCGGGTGGGGCGGTTGCATCGCGCCTTTGCCGCGGCCATGACCGACGAGGGGTACCACGGTGGCTATACCGCGGTCTATCCCATCAAAGTGAATCAGCAGCGCAGTGTGGTGGAGCATATCCTCGACGCCGATTCCGGGGCGGTGGGTCTGGAGGCGGGGAGCAAGCCCGAGTTGATGGTGGTGCTGGCCCGCTCCCGTCCCGGCGGGGTGGTGATCTGCAATGGCTACAAGGACCGGGAGTACGTCCGCTTGGCTTTGACCGGCCTGCGTCTGGGACTGCGGGTGTTCATCGTCATCGAGAAGTCGGCCGAGCTGGAGTTGGTGTTGCGGGAGGCCGAGGCGCTGGGGGTGGTGCCGCTGCTGGGGGTGCGGGTGCGGCTGGCCTCCATCGGTAAGGGGAAGTGGCAGAACACCGGCGGGGAGAAGTCCAAGTTCGGGCTCTCCGCGGCCCAGGTGTTGGCGATGGTGAAGCGGCTGCGCCGGGCCGGTCGCCTGCAGGCCTTGCAGCTGGTGCATTGCCATCTGGGCTCGCAGATCCCCAACATTCGCGATATCCAGAAGGGCATGGGGGAGTTTGCCCGTTTCTATGCCCAACTGCGGGCCTTGGGGGCGCCGGTGGCCTATGCCGACGTGGGCGGTGGCCTGGGAGTGGACTACGAAGGCACCCGCTCGCGTTCGGAGTGCTCGATGAATTACACCGTGGAGGAGTATGCCCGCGATGTGGTCCATGCCCTCTGGGCCATCTGCAGCGAGCACGATCTGCCCCATCCCCACATCATCACTGAATCCGGGCGGGCGATGAGTGCCCATCACGCCTTGTTGGTCACCCGGGTGATCGAGGTGGAGCGGCCGGCGGAGGGGGAGCCGGTGGATCCCGGGCCGCAGGCGCCGTTGATTCTGCGCAATCTGTGGGAGACTTTGCGCGCCGATCCCTTCCCGCCGCCGCTGGAGGCCTATCACGATGCCGCCTATTGGCTGGCCGAGGCCCAGGGGATGTTCACCCACGGGGTGTTGGACCTGGAGCAGCGGGCGATGGCGGAGCGGCTCTATTTCGCCATCTGCCGCGAGGTGTTGAGCCGCCTGCGGCCGGACCGTCTGGCCCACCGGACCTTGCGGGACGAGCTGCAGGAGAAGCTGGCGGACAAGTATTTCTGCAATTTTTCCCTGTTCCAGTCCCTGCCTGATGTCTGGGCCATCCGGCAGGTGTTTCCCATCGTGCCGCTGCATCGTTTGGATGAGCCGCCGCTGTGTCGCGGCACCATCCAGGACCTCACTTGCGACTCCGACGGCCGCATCGATGACTACGTGGAGGGGGATTCGGTGGAGCGCACCTTGCCGCTCCATCCGCTGCGCCCGGGGGAGGATTACCGCCTGGGGTTCTTTCTGGTGGGGGCCTATCAGGAGATCCTGGGGGATCTGCACAATCTCTTCGGGGATACCCATTCGGTGAATCTGGTGTTCACCGAGGACGGCTATCGCCTGGAGGAGTGGGAGCAGGGAGACCGGGTGGAGGAGATCCTGAGTTACATCCATTACCGGCCTGAGGAGCTGATGGCCTGTTACCGCCAGCGGGTACGCGAGGCGGGGCTGGATGCCGAAGAGGCCAAGGCGGCGTTGAATCGCTTGGCGGCGGGTTTGTCCGCTTATACCTATCTGGAGAGGTGATGACGATGGCGATCGAGCTGGAACGGGATCCGTCCCCCGAGCGCCTGCAGGCCTTGGGGGTGTACGACTGGCCCATCTGGACCAAGGAGGCGAGTGTCTTTCCTTGGCACTATGACGGTGATGAGCTGTGCTATCTGCTGGAGGGGGAGGTGGTGGTGACGCCTGAGGGTGGGGAGCCGGTGTTGATCCAGGCTGGGGATCTGGTGCGTTTCCCGGCGGGGATGAGTTGCACCTGGGAGATCCGCCGCGCGGTGCGCAAGCACTATCACTTCCCCGAGTGATTCAACCCGGGAGGCGGCCGCTGATCAACAGATGACGGTCGCTGACGATCTCGCAGCCGAGGCCCGCAAGACCGGCCTGGCGCAGTTGGGATTGGATTTCTTCCGGCCGGTAGGCGGCCAGCAGGGAGTGGTAGAAGTCGTGTTTGAGGAGCTCGGGTTCGCCCCGGGCGTAGGTCGCCACCAGGGCGCGGGCGGCCTCGGGGCTGTCCGGGCGCATCAGGTCGCTCACCAGGACGATGGCTCCTGGGCGGGCGATGTGGATAAGGGTCCGCCACAGGGTCATGGGGTCTCGGAGATGGTGGAGCAGGCTGTTGCTCACTACCAAGTGGTAGTGGTGGCGGGGCAGTCTGGGGTCGGGCAGCCGACGGTGGTGGAAGTGGAGCCGTTGCCACAGGCCGGGTTCGTCGGCGGCCACCAGGGCGGCGCGGGCCAGGTGGATCATGGGCATGGCGCCGTCGTAGCCGTCGACGTGGGCCTGGGGGAAGGCGCGGGCCAGGCGCAGGGTGATGTCTCCAGGGCCGCAGCCGAGGTCGGCGATGCGGGGGGCGGCGGGCAGGCCGCCCAGTCGCTCGATGTGGCTCAGGTAGAGTGCGGTCAGTCGGCCGTGGGCCTCGTCGAAGTCGGCGCGGGCGTAGGCCAGGGCCTGGGCGGGGTCGTCCATGAGCTCGGGTTCGGGGCGGCGCTCCATGGGGCCACTCTCACCAGGGGGGGATCCGTTCCCCGCGGATGAGGTCTTCGAAGGTCTCCCGTTCGCGGACGATGTGGTAGTCACTTCCGTCCACCAGGACCTCGGCCGCCCGCGGCCGGCTGTTGTAGTTGGAGCTCATGGTGAAGCCATAGGCGCCGGCGGAGCGTACCGCGAGCAGGTCTCCGGCGGCGATGTTCAGCTCGCGGTCCTTGCCGAGGAAGTCGCCGGTCTCGCATACCGGGCCGACGATGTCGTAGCGATGGGGCTCGCCTTCCTCGCGGGGGGCGACGGGGACGATCTCCTGCCAGGCCTGATAGAGGGCCGGGCGGAGCAGGTCGTTCATGGCGGCGTCGACGATGGCGAAGCGGCGGTCGGCGCCGGTCTTGAGGTAGAGCACCCGGGTTATGAGGATGCCGGCATTGCCGGCGATGGCCCGGCCGGGTTCGACGTGCAGTGCCAGCGGGCGCCCGGCCAGGCGGGCCTTGATTGCCCGGGCGTATTCCCTCGGCTCGGGGGGGTGTTCGTCGTGGTAGCGGATGCCCAGGCCACCGCCGATGTCCAGGTGTTCCAAGGGGATGCCGGCGTCTTGCAGGCGGTCGACGAGGGCCAGGACCCGGTCCAGGGCCTCGAGGAAGGGGGAGATCTCCAGGATCTGGGAGCCGATGTGACAGGCCACCCCGCGCAGGCGGATGCCGGGGAGCTCGGCGGCCTGGCGGTAGAGGGCCTCGGCCCGGTGGATGTCGATGCCGAACTTGTTTTCCTTCAGCCCGGTGGAGATGTAGGGGTGGGTCTGGGGGTCGATGTCGGGATTGACCCGCAGGGCCACCGGGGCGGTCTTGCCTTGTTCGCGGGCGATGGCGTCCAGGCGGTGGAGTTCGGCCTCGGATTCGACGTTGAAACAATGAATGCCGTGGTCCAGGGCCAGGCGCAGTTCGTCGTCGCCTTTGCCGACGCCGGAGAATACCACGGTGTCGGCCCGTCCGCCGGCGGCCAGTACCCGCAGCAGTTCGCCGCCGGAGACGATGTCGAAGCCCGATCCCAGTCGGGCGAGCAGGGCGAGGACGGCCAGGTTGGAGTTGGCCTTCACCGCGTAACACACCCGGTGGGGGTGCTCGCCCAGGGCATCGTCGAAGGCGTGCCAGTGGCGTTCCAGGGTGGCGCGGGAGTAGATGTAACACGGGGTGCCCACGGCCTGGGCGACGGCGTCCACGGGGACGTCTTCGGCGTGCAGCCGGCCGTTACGATAGTGAAAGTGGTCCATGGTGTCCGTTCTCGGGCAGTCGTAGCGGGCCCTTCTGCCCACAGCCGCCAAGGGCGAGGAGCAGGGTGAGGGTCACTGCGACGATGATCATGCGGCTGGCCGTCACGGTGGTGGGGCCCTAAACTGGTCGGCCGGTCATTGTAACAGGATCGAGCGATGCTGGAGTTCGTGGAGATCAATCCCTCGGGACCGTTGCGGGCAGTGATGGTGTGGCTGCATGGCCTGGGGGCCGACGGCCATGATCTGGTGCCGCTGGCGCGGGAGCTCGGGGTGGCAGGGGTGCGGCATGTGTTGCCACATGCGCCGCACCGGCCGGTGTCGGTCAACGGCGGCGCGATGATGCCGGCCTGGTATGACATCGTCTCACCCGATCTGGAGCGGGCGGTGGACGTGACCGGGATCCTGGCCTCGGTGGGGGCGGTGGAGGTGTTGTTACGGGCGGAGCGGGCCCGTTGGGGGCCGCGGGTGGGGGTGGTGTTGGCGGGTTTCTCCCAGGGGGGTGTCATCGCCCTGCATACCGCTTTCCGCCATCGGCCCGCTCCCTTGGGGGTGGCCGCCCTGTCCAGCTATTTTCCCTTGGCCGGCGCCCTGGGGGAGGGGGTGGGGCCCTGTGGTTTTCCGGTGTTCATGGGGCATGGCGAGGCCGATCCCATCGTGCCCCTGGCCCTGGCCGAGCAGGCCCGGGAGCAGTTGGCGTTGCGGGGCTGTCCGCCGGAGTTTCATCTCTATCCCACGGTACATGCGGTCCATCCCGAGGAGGTGGCTCATTTGCGTGACTGGCTGCGGGGGGTGTTGCCGTCGTCGGATTGAAGACGGCTGAGTTCCTCGCTGAGACGGGCCTCGATGCGGCGTTTGTAGTGCAGGAAGTGGATGGTCTGGATGGGTTGGTAGTGCTCCAGTCCGAGCAGCGAAGGGGCGAGGTCGAGGTCGGTGATGTAGGCGGGATAGGTCTCGCCGCTGCGACGGCGTTGCTGGATGGCTCGGGCGGCGGCGCGGAAGACCCCTTCTCCCAGTTCGCTGGAGGAGAATTCCTCGCCGTCGCAGATGAGGGTGAAGTCCAGCCGGCCATTGTCGTCGCTGCCGATCACCCGGATCTCCAGATAGTCCTTGTCCCTCTCTTCCCGCTCCTCTTCGGCGTGGACGTGAAACTCCTTGCCCCGTTGCTGGATGCCGTAGTGGCGCAGCGGTGGGGCTTGGTAGTCGGGCTCGGGACAGAGCAGGCTCTGGCGCCGGGTGACGGTGGTGAGGAAGTCGCCCAGGTGTTCGGCCACCCGGCGGCTGTCGGGGTCGGGCAGGGTGTGGACGAACAGCGAGCCGCGTTCGTCGAGCACGAACAGCCGGGTGCCGTGTTCGAGGCGTTGCCGGAAGATCTGGATGACTCCGGCCTCGTTGTGGCGCAGGATCACGGGCAGGGGGGTGTCCCGCAGGGCGTGTTCGTCCACCAGGATGGGGCTGAAGCTCAGTTGCGGTCGCTCCAGGCGTGACAGCAGGGCCTTGAGGTGGGGCAGGCGTTCGTGGCGCAGGCTGCCCATGTCCACGGTGACCAAGTGGTAGCCACCTTCGGCTTCGATGATGTAGCGGGGGTCTGCCTCGGCGGGGGCACCATAGAAGGCGGCCACCAGGGAGGCCAGCAGGCGTTCCAGCCGCTGGGTGACGATGTGGTCGAAGTGGGAGGAGAAGCTGTATACCGGTAGCGGTGGCGGTGGGGTGCGCTGGGCCAGGGGGGCCCATTGCAGGTAACGGCACAGGCAGTCGAGCAGGCCGCTCATGCCTTGGTAGTGGTGGACGAAGATCTCCCCCCAGCTGGTGACGATGAGGTGGTCGAAGTGTTGGGCGAGGTTTTCCCGTCGGGAGCCGAAGCGGAAGATGTCGGCGTGGCCGGAGACCAGTTGCTTGTCCAGCCCGGAGCGCATGGCACGTGGCAGGACGCCGGTGTTGACGAACAAGGCCGAGCGGATCACTTTCGGGGCGCTGCGCAGGGCCTGGTCGCGGTCTTTGTGGATCAGTTCGGGGGGCAGGAGTTTGTGCAGTAGGTCGAGGATGGATTTGACGGCCAGATTGTTGAGCTGGCTGCCGGGGGTGTGGAGGATGACCAGGGTGCCGCGGTCGATGATGCCGTTGACGTGGGCCCACACCAGCAGCTCCAGGGGGTGATCGGCTTGTTTCAACGGCCTGGCCTGAGCGACTTCTCCGGGTTCCACCTTGCCGGCGTAGAGCCGCCATTGGGCGCCGTTTTCCCGCGGGATGCGGTGGAGGCTCACTTGGGTCTCGGAGAGATCGGGGGCGATGCCGGGGTTGACGCGTTCGATCTTGCCGGGTTTGCGTTCGAAGGCGACGTAGATCTTGCGTCCCAAGAGGTCGAGATCGGCGGCGGAGATGGTGCGATCCTCACCGTGGCGGCGGGCGAAACGTGACAGGAACAGGTAGGTGCGACTGAGGTGGTCCATGAGCAGCCGCCGCTCACGTTTCACTTGGGGGTATTTCCAGCGGATACGGGCGTCGAGGTGGGCCAGGGTATCTCGGTCCCAGCGCCAGCGGGCCACGGTTTGTCGCAGCAGGGTGTGGCGCCAGTCTTCCTCGCCTTCGGGCTGGGTCAGGGGCAGATCGACCTTGAAATAGAAACAGCGGCGCAGCAGTTCCAGCAGCTCCGGGCGTTGGGCGGCGTGGCGTTCCAGACGGTTCAGCAGTTGCAGGTAGGGGTCGAGGGCGTCGGGGTCGCTCTCGCCTTGGTAGAGACGGGCCTTGAAGTCGCAGGCGAGCAGGCGGGTGTCGGGATATTCGCGAGCGTAGGCTTCCAGCAGGGTGATCTTGAGGAAGGATTTGTAGGGAGCGGAGAGCCCTTTGTAGAGCTGCCACAGGGCGGCACCGAAGAATTCGCCGGCGGGTATGCGGGACAGCCCGCCGAGGTCGATGACCTGGTGCCGCGAGAGGTTGCCGGTGCTGATGAGGCGGGGGGCATAGTCGTCGTAGTCGTCTTCGTGTTCCGGGGGGACGTACCACCACAGGGGGTGGGCGCCGGCCATCCATACCCCTGTGCGATAGAACTCGTCCAGCAGCAGGAAGTGTTGGCTGCTGCCGCTGTTTTCTGTACTCACCGAATCGCTGATGCCTTGGCGGAATCGCGCCGTTTCCATGACGAAGACGTGCAGCTCGAGGCCGTATTCCCGCGCCCAGCGTTCCACGGCGCGGGCCTTGTCGCTCAGGGCCTCCACCTGGGATGCTTCCAGGCCGGAACGCAGGCACAACCACACGTCGAGGTCGCTGCGCGGGGAGAAGGCGATGCTGCCAGCGCTGCCCATGAGGAACATCGCCTCGATGTCTTGACGTTTCGCCGGACGGATCTTTTCTCCGATACCGCCGAGCAGGCGTTGGGTCGCGGCCCGGGCCTCGTCGTCGGGCTGGTAACCATAGATGCCGCAAGGAACCCGGGCCGGGGTGTCGAGGTGGCCGGGGAGGCGGGGTTGGTGCAGATGGAACAGCAGTGGTAGCAGGGTGAGGGCATCTCGCTGGCGCGGGCGCAGGGCGGATTTGGTCCGTTCCAGGCGGGCGTGGTTGAGGGCCACGAAGCGTTGGCGGATGTCTTCGATGTGCCCGTAGGGGTTGATGCGGGAACGGGTGACGTAGCTCACCTTGCCTCCTGGCTCAGCGGGATGTTGGGGAGGGCGCCTTGTCAGGGATGGGGCGCGCCGGGTGTAATATCGGCCGAATCGACGAATTCTGTTGCCCGAGTGGGGGATCGATGAGGATGACCGGTGAGATCACGCCCGAGGGTCTGGAGGCCTTGTGCCATCAGGCGCCGATGGCGTTGTTGTTGGCCGATGCCGAGGGGCGCCTATTGTGGGCCAACGCCCAGGCCGAGCGTTGGTTGGAGGCGCAGGGACAGCCTGGGGAACCGTTGGAGGGACTGTTGGAGCGTGGTTTGCGGCCGGTGCTGGGGGAGGCGGATCTCTACCAGGGACGCGATGGCCGTTGGCTGCGCCATTTCGCGGTGACCTTGCCGGATGGGCGCTATGCGGTGTATCTGCTCGATGCCGAGGGGGAGCGGCAGGCGGCGATGGATCGCCATGAGCTGCTGCGCGCCCTGGAGGCGCAACAGACGCGTGACCCGCTCACCGGCTTGTACAACCGGCCCATGCTGATGCAATTGCTGGATTCGCAGGTCTCCCGCAGCCGTCGCTATGGCAATCCGTTGTCGGTGATTTTGTTGGAACTGGGGGAGGTGCGTCTGCTGGAAGGAGTGGAGGCTGGGGTGGATGAGGTGGTGCTGGCCGCCGGTCAGGCCTTGCGTGAGCAGCTGCGCTGGGTGGATCAGGTGGGGCGTTTCGCCGAACGCCTGTTTTTGCTGGTGTTGCCGGAGACCCCGGCGGAGGCGGCCTTGGAGCTGGCGCGGAAACTGGTGCGGCGCTTGGCGTTGCTGGAGCCGGAGGGACGCAGCCGGTTGCAGCTACAGGTCTTCGCCGGGGCCTCGGGGTGGCATCGGGGCGATGACCTGCGCCGCTTGTTGAGTCGGGCCGAGGAGGCCCTGGCGCAGGCGCGCCAGGGGGAGGGTGCGGTGTTGCTGTGACTCAGGGGTGCCTGTCTAGCCGTTCCCGGGCCCGGGCCACTTGGCGGCGGACCTGTTCGGGGGCGGTGCCGCCGCGGTGGTTGCGTGCGGCCACCGAGCCTTCCAGGGTGAGGATCTCGAAGACGTCCTCGTCGATCACCGCGGAGAACCGCCGCAGTTCTTCCAGACTCATCTCGGAGAGGTCCTTGCCCTCGGTGAGGCCATAGTGCACCGCCTTGCCCACCACTTCATGGGCGTCGCGGAAGGGCAGGCCCTTGCGCACCAGATAGTCGGCCAGATCGGTGGCGGTGGAGAATCCGGCGCGGGCAGCCTCGCGGCAGCGCTCCCGTTTCACCGTCATCGCGCCCATCATGTCGGCGTAGACCTTGAGCGCCCCTTTCAGGGTGTCCACAGTGTCGAACAGCGGTTCTTTGTCTTCTTGGTTGTCTTTGTTGTAGGCCAGCGGTTGGGCCTTCATCAGGGTCAGCAGGCCCATCAGGTGGCCGAAGACCCGGGCGCTCTTGCCGCGCACCAGTTCGGGGACGTCGGGGTTTTTCTTCTGCGGCATGATGGAGGAGCCGGTGCAGAAACTGTCGGCCAGCTCGATGAAGTCGAATTGCTGCGAGGACCAGAGGATCAATTCCTCGGAGAAGCGGGAGAGGTGCATCATCAGCAGGCTGGCGGCGGCGAGGAATTCGATCACGAAATCCCGGTCGGAGACGGCGTCCAGTGAGTTCTCGCACAGCCCCTCGAAGCCCAGCAGGCCGGCGGTGTACTCCCGGTCGATGGGGAAGCTGGTGCCGGCCAGCGCGGCGGCCCCCAGGGGCATGACGTTCACCCGGCTCCGGCATTCCTTCAGGCGTTGGCGGTCGCGTTCCAGCATCTCGAACCAAGCCAGCATGTGGTGGCCGAAGGTCACCGGCTGGGCGACTTGCAGGTGGGTGAAGCCAGGCATGATGGTGTCGGCCTCGCGTTCGGCCAGGTCCACCAGCGTCCCTTGTAAGCGCTCCAGCTCGGCGCGGATGGCATCGATCTCGTCGCGCAGATAGAGCCGTAGGTCGGTGGCTACCTGGTCGTTGCGGGAACGGCCGGTGTGCAGTTTCTTGCCGCTCTCGCCGATGCGTTCGGTGAGCCGGGCCTCGATGTTCATGTGCACGTCTTCCAGGGCCACCGACCAGGGGAAGTCGCCAGCCTCGATCTCGGCCTCGATGGCCTCCAACCCTTCGATGATGGCGCGACCCTCTGCCTCGGTGAGGACGCCGACATGGGCCAGCATGCGGGCATGGGCGATGGAGCCCTGGATGTCGTAGTGGTAGAGACGGCGATCGAACGTCACCGAGGCGGTGAAGGCCTCGACGAAGGCATCGGTGGGCTGGGTGAAACGCCCGCCCCACGGTTTGTGGCTGTGTTGCTCGCTCATGGGTGTCCTCGGTGCTGAAGCCGGCGAAAAGGGAAAGATTATAAAGTAAGGCGGTGCCGAGAGGGATTTGCCAGCGCTGGGAGCGCGGCTTAGCATTGACCTTTTTCCCGGGGAATGTCATGGCCGTCGAGAAGATCCGCATCGCCACTCGTAAGAGCCCCTTGGCCCTGTGGCAGGCCGAGTTCGTCGCCGAGCGCCTGCGTGCCGCCCATCCCGGCCTGGAGGTGGAACTGGTGAAAATGGTCACCCAGGGGGACAAGATCCTCGATACGCCGTTGGCCAAGGTGGGGGGCAAGGGCTTGTTCGTCAAGGAACTGGAGCAAGGGATGTTGGACGGCCGCGCCGACATCGCCGTGCACTCCATGAAGGACGTCCCCATGGATTTCCCACCCGGCCTCACTTTGGCGGTGGTCTGTGAGCGGGAGGATCCCCGGGATGCCTTCGTCTCCAACCGTTATCCCGCTCTGGATGCCTTGCCCGAGGGGGCGGTGGTGGGCACCTCCAGCCTGCGTCGCCAGTGCCAGTTGCGTGCCGCCCGTCCCGATCTGGAGATACGCGATCTGCGTGGCAACGTGGGGACCCGCTTGGGGAAACTGGATGCCGGGGAGTACGACGCCATCGTGCTCGCCTGTGCCGGGCTCAAACGCCTGGGGCTCGCCGACCGCATCACCGAGGCCCTCTCCCCCGAGGAGAGTCTGCCGGCGGTGGGCCAGGGGGCGGTGGGTATCGAGTGTCGCGCCGACGATCAGGCGATCTTGGATTTGCTGGCACCGTTGAATCACCCCGAGACGGCCCAGCGAGTGGCCGCCGAGCGGGCGATGAATCATCGTCTGGAGGGGGGGTGCCAGGTGCCCATCGCCGGTTTCTCCGTCATCGAGCGGGGGGTGTTGTTGCTGCGGGCGCTGGTGGGGACACCGGATGGCCGCGAGGTGATCCGTGGGGACATCGCCGGCACCCCGGACGATGCCGAGCTGCTGGGGCGGGCCCTGGCCGAGGATCTGCTCGGGCGGGGGGCGGGGCGGATCCTGGAGGCGGTGTATGGCAGCGGGTGAGGCGGTGGGCCTCAGGGGCTTGGGGGTGGTGGTGACCCGCCCGGCGCATCAGGCGCACGGCCTGATCGAGGCCCTGGCCGCCCGCGGTGCCCGCCCCATCGCCTTTCCTGCCTTGGAGATCGTCCCCCCGCGCGATCTCGCCGCTTTGGACCACATCATTGATCGTTTGGAGCATTTCCACCTCGCCATTTTCATCAGCCCCAACGCCGTGGAGCACGCCCTGGGACGGATCCGGCTGCGTCGCGGCGGGCTGCCCGTCGGCTTGCAGGTGGCGGCGGTGGGGCGCGGCAGTGCCCGTGAACTGCGTCGCCTGGGGGTGACGGTGGATGTGGTGCCGCCGCATCGGGCCGATAGCGAGGCATTGTTGGCCTTGCCCGAACTCCAGGAGGCGGCGGTCGGTGGCAAGCGGGTGGTGATCTTCCGCGGCGAAGGCGGGCGGGAGTTGCTCGCTGAGACCTTGCGTCGGCGCGGAGCGGAAGTGACATACGGGGAGGCCTATCGTCGTGCCCGCCCCCAGGCCGATGTGGGGCGGCTGCTGCGACATTGGGCACGCCACGAGATCGATCTGGTGACCATTACCAGTGGGGAGGCGCTGTCCAATCTGTTCGAGATGGTCGGGCAGCTGGGGCGGCGTTGGTTGCGGCAGACGCCGTTGGTGGTGGTGGGGAAGCGTCAGGCCGCCTTGGCCCGTGACTTGGGTATGCGGGGTGAGGTGGTGACGGCGCGGGGTGCCGATGATGCGGCCCTCCTCGAGGCCGTCGAGGCGTGGGCCGGGAAACGAGAAAGGGCAGGCCGAGTATGAGTGAAAAACGAAAAAACGACGAGGGGCGGAAAAGCGAGGACACCGCGCCGATGACTGCGGAGGCGGAACAGGTGGAGGACGTGGTTGGACAGCCACCTGAACAGGGAGAAGAGGTGGCGCGGACGGCCCAACCAACAGGGTCGGCTGCCGAAGGCGAGAACACGAAGGGGAAGAAAAAAGGGGGGGGACAATCCAAGAAACAGTCCCCCGACGAGGGACGCGAGGAGGCCGTGACGGGTGCGGCCCCGCCTCCGCCCTCGGAGTCCACCCGTCCCCGGGGCGGACGCGGGGCTTGGTTCGTGGCCGTGCTGGCCTTGTTGCTGACCGTGGTATTGGGCGGCGCTGGCGGTTGGTTCTGGTTGCAGGATCAACAGCGCGCTCAGCGGCTGGAGAGCCGCTTGGTGGAGCTGGAGCGTGGATTGGAGCAACGCCTCGCGGCCTTCGCTGCCCGTGACGAACTGCAGGCCTTGGCCCAGCGCCTGGAGGGGCTGACGGAGCTGGAGGGGCGGGTGGAACAGCGGCTGAACGACATCGCCTCGCGTCAGCAGGCCAGCGAGGCGCGGCTGAAGGCGGCGATGGATCGCCTCTATCAGCGGATGGGCCGTTCCAGCGTGGATTGGATCCTGGCCGAGGCGGAATATCTGCTGCGTCTGGCCAATGAGCGTTTGCAGTTGGCCCATGACCCCGATACCGCGTTGGCGGCGTTGCGGGCGGCGGATTCGCGTCTGGCCGCCATCGATGATCCGGCATTGCAGCCGGTGCGCCAGGCCATTGCCCGTGAGGTGGCCGCTTTGGAAGGGATGCCGCGTCTGGATCTGGCCGGTCTGGCGGCCCGTTTGGAGGCGCTGGCGGGGCGGATGCAGGATCTGCCCCTGGCACGGCGTTACCTGCCCCCGGAGCCATTGACGGCGCCGGCCGCCGGCCTGGAGGAGCGCCCGGTGGGTGAGGGGCCGTGGTGGGAGCAGGCCTGGAGCCGGATCAAGGAGACACTGCAGAGCTTGGTGGTGGTGCGTTACAACGAACAACCGGTGGCGCCGTTGCTGGCCCCGGATCGAGTGGCCGCGTTGCGTCAGGCCCTGATGCTGGAGTTGGAGGTGGCTCGGGCCGCGCTGGTGCGCGGTGATCAGGCACTCTACCGCGCCGCCCTGGAGCGCAGCGCCCGTTTGGTGGGGCAATATTTCGAGGCCCAGTCGTCCGCCACCCAGGCGGTGGTGACGGCCTTGCAAGAGCTGGCCGCCATGGAGATCACGGTGAGCTACCCCGACCTCTCTGAGTCGCTGCGTCTGTTACGGACGGCGAAGGCAGAGGTGGGGGGGGGCGCCGTTGGTGAGGAGGCGGGGCCGTGAAACGCATCCTCGGAATCGCCCTGATCCTGCTGGTGGGCGTGGCCGTGGCCTTGGGGCTGCGCTACGACCGCGGTTACGTCCTCATCGGTTACGGCCACTGGACGGTGGAGATGCCCCTGGCAGTATTCGGGCTGTTGTTCATGGCCGCCTTCGCCCTGTTGTATTTCCTGTTGCGTTTGTGGCACGGCGTGAGGGTGTCGCCCCGCCTGATGGCCAAGCACCGTGAACGGAGTCGGGAGAAGAAGGCCGAGCGGGCCCTGGAGCAGGGCTTGGTGGCCGAAGTGGAGGGGGATTTCCGCCGTGCCGAGCGGGCCCTGGCTTCCCGTGCCGAGGACAGCGCCACCCCGGTGGTGTTTTATCTCGCCGCCGCCTGGGCCGCCCAGGAACAGGGTGCCTTGGACCGGCGTGACGACTATCTGCGTCGGGCCTTGGCGCGGGCCCCCAAGGCGGCGGTGGCCATCGCGCTGGTGCAGGCGCGTCTGCAGATGGCCGCCGGCCAGGGGGAGGCTGCTTTGGCCACGCTGCGCCATTTGCGCGACAAGGCCCCAAAAAATACCCAGGTGTTGCGCCTGTTGGCCGAGTTGCTCCAACAACTGGAGGACTGGGAGGCCCTGGTTCGCCTGTTGCCTGAACTTCGTCGGCGCAAGGTGTTGGATGAGGAGGCATTGGAGCAGTTGGAGCAGCGGGTCTTTTCCGTGCTCATCGAACGGTATGCCGAACGGGGGGATTTGGATCGTCTCCACCGGGTGTGGGCACAGATGCCGCGGGAGCTGCGTTACCAGGAAGCAGTGCTGGGGCGTTATGCCAGCGCCCTCATCGAAGGGGGCGAAGGGATGGTGGTGGCCGCGTTGCTGGGGGACGCCCTGGAACGGGCCTGGTCGGCCCGGCTAGTCTATCTCTACGGCTTGGTGAACGGACCGGATGTCAAACAGCGCCTCAAACGGGCCGAGGGGTGGCGCAAGGCCCATGAGCACGACCCGGTGCTGCATCTCACCCTGGGGCGTTTGTGCATGGCCTTGCAGCTGTGGGGCAAGGCGCGGGGGTACCTCCAGGCCGCGTGCGAACGGAG